>JBJMHG010000150.1:0-2534 GCA_045807485.1 Actinomycetes bacterium | reverse complement strand
GCGTCGATCACCGGACGGACCACTCCTTGCCGAACCAGCGCCGCACCCGAGAGGTTCCGAACTCGGACTTGTTGGCCTGCAGACCGACCGATGGGCCCTGCAGGGTTCCGTGGGGGGACTCGCCGGCCATGAAGGTCACGTCGACCTCAGCGACCCGCCCGTCGCCGAACTCGAGGTAGCAGATGCCGCGTCCGTCGTAGAAGTGCTCAGGGTCGCGACCACGATGCTGAGCGATGATCTCTGCCGCCACCACTGCGGCCTGGCCCTCGGCGAACACACCGGCCTTCGGCGTCCCGACACTCGCCACATCTCCGACCGCGTACACGCCAGCGAACTGGGTCTGCAGCGTTCGTGGATCGACCGGGATCCATCCCTCCACCGTCATTCCGGCCTCGACGACGACGTCCGGCGCCTTGTGTTTCGGGACGCCGAGAAACAGATCGAAGGGCAGCTCGCGTCCGTTGCTCAGCTCAGCAACGTGACCCTCGGCGTCCAGCGCGACCACCAGCGCACCCGGCACCCACTCAATGCCGCACTCGGCGAAGGACGCCAATAACGCTTGAGACGCCTCAGGTGACGGAGGTACGGGGACGCCGAACGGCATCACCAGCGAAAGGGTCGACTGATCGCGGACGCCGAGCCGCGTCAGCAACTCATGCGTCAGCAACGCACACTCACTCGGCGCGGGCGGGCACTTGAACGGTGCCGACGTGACACCGACGATGACGTTTCCACCTTTGAACGAGGTCAGCGTCTCGCGTAGACCGAAGGCGCCGGCCTCGGTGTAGAACTCGTGTCCGGCTTCGACCAGCCCAGGCGTCGCAGCCGGGTCAAGGTCCGCACCGAGCGCCACAACCAGCACGTCAGCCTCAAACGTTCCCGCATCGGTCTGCACCGAACGAGCAACGGGATCGATGGCCCGCACCGACGACTGCACGAAACGAACGCCCGGCTTGGCAATGTCTGCGTAGCGATGGTGGACGCCGCCGGCGTCCGCGTGACCGAACATCACGTCGAGCTTGGAGAAACCGAAGACGAAGCTCTCTGTCTGGTCGATCAGGGTGATATCAGCGGCATGGCCGAGTTCTTCGGCGACGGCGGTAGTGACCTCGAGCCCACCAAACCCCGCACCGAGCACCACTACACGCATCGTCTGCCCTTCATTCGTCTTCGCTTAGAGCCAGCAAGCGCTCATGTGAGCGTTAGTCGAGGTTTTGCCCGCAGAATCGGCCCGGAATCGCGACTAATGCTCACATGGTCAGCCCTGACCCGACAGCTGTTGTCAGTACGACACCTGACCGTGGGTGAACCACCAGCCAGCAGACGTCAAAACGACGACAGTCAGGATGGTGAACGTCAAAGCACCGAGCAAGGGCAGCGCCCAGTTCGGCGCTTTGTTCACGTGCAGTGTCAGCATCTTCGCGACGAACGCACCGTAGAACAGACACCCAGCGATTGAATGGATGTACACGCGAGTGCTGTAGGTCTGGAAGCCGAGCGACCAGAGGCAGTGCCATGCGATCGGCAGCGAGATCAGCACAGCCAGCGAGCCTGAAATGCGATGCGTGAGTGCAACGCCACGGGACGCCGAGCCGCCGCCCAGGCGTCCATACATGCGGAGTGCTGTGACGACTTGCACCATTGCTAACGCTGACACCACAACGGCGAGCCATACCTTCATCTGGATCTGGGTCGGGAAACCGAGCAGCAGCACGGATTCAAAGGTCGGAGTGTGGTCGCGGCCATAAACCCCGAGTGCGACAGAGACTGCGGCGCCGACCAAAACCGCCCCGGCCAAGAGCCATCCGGTGCGCGGCGTCTGTTGAATTGAGGCTGGATCAGACACGTGGGTCACTCTGCTCCTTTTGGACCGATGTGTCAGCCCTTTCGGTGACAGATGTATTGACCCGCTCCAACCCCTTACCGCGGTACGGTGACCGCGGCGGGGGCAAGGGATGCATAGAAAGGTCAACCGATGACAGCAAGTCCGTACGAGATCCTGCAGGCGGCGTCCATCAAGGGCAGTGTCATCGGCGCAGACCATCCCGAGTTCAACAATGCGCGTCGAGTGTTCAACGGCATGGTCGACCGCAGACCCGCCGTCATCGCCAGATGCGCCACGGTCGACGACGTGGTGGCCGCCGTGAACGCGGCGCGTGAGACCGACACCGGAATCTCCGTACGAGGGGGAGGGCATTCAGTCACCGGCTCCGCAGTTGCGGACGGGGCTGTTTGCATCGACCTCCGCGACCTGAACGAGGTCATCGTGGACGCCGACGCGCGCGTTGCGCGGGTCCAAGGCGGAGCAACGTGGGGTGTTGTCGACGCTGCAACGCAACAGCACGGTCTGGCTGTCACGGGGGGACGCGTCTCCACGACCGGCGTCGGTGGATTGACACTGGGCAGTGGCAGCGGCTGGCTGGAGCGGTCGCTCGGCTTCTCCTGCGACAACCTGCTTGCCGCACAGGTGGTTACCGCGTCCGGAGAAGTCGTGACGGCCTCCGAAACGGAGAACTCCGACCTGTTCTGGGCGG
>JBJMHG010000149.1:0-4709 GCA_045807485.1 Actinomycetes bacterium | reverse complement strand
TCGGCGTCGAGAGGTAGTTGAACAGCAGCGCCGGGTGCTCGCGCGGGTCCGTCGAGCGGATCTTCACGTGGCCGCGGGTGTCGGCGTACATGGGGCCGATGTGCACCTGGTAACCGTGACCCTTCGTCGGCGCGCTGCCGTCGTACCGGATCGCGATCGGCAGGAAGTGGAACATCAGGTTCGGGTAGTCGACCTCGTCGTTGCTGCGGGCGAAGCCGCCGCCCTCGAAGTGGTTGGTCGCTCCGAGCCCGCTCCGGCGGACGAGCCAGTCGTAGGCGATCTTCGGCCGGTTGCGCATCCGCAGGCCCGGCGCGATCGAGACCGGCTGCTTCGAGGCGTACTGGATGTAGACCTCGAGGTGGTCCTGCAGGTTCGCACCAACCCCCGGCACGTTCGCCACGACGTCGATTCCGAGTGATGACAAGTGCTCGGCATCGCCGACGCCTGAGAGCTGCAGGAGCTGTGGTGTGTTGATCGCGCCGCCGCAAAGAATCACTTCGCCGGCTTGGACCGATCGCTGCATGCGTCCGGCGCGCACGTAGTCGACGCCGACTGCCCGGTTTCCGTCGAACCGCACCTTGGTGGCTTGCGCAAGGGTCTCGACCTTGAGGTTCTTGCGATTCATGACTGGGTGCAGGTACGCGCGGGCGGCGCTGAGGCGGCGTCCCCGGTGGATGTTGCGGTCGAACCTCGCGAAACCCTCCTGTCGATAACCGTTGACGTCATCGGTGAGGTGGTAGCCGGCTTGCTGGGCCGCTTCGAAGAAAGCGCCGAAGAGCGGGTTCGTTGCCGGACCACGTTCGAGAACGAGTGGGCCGCTGCCGCCGCGCCATGCGTCCGCACCGGCCAGGCAGGTCTCCATGCGCTTGAAGTACGGGAGGCAGTGGGCGTAGTCCCACGTCTCCATGCCCTTGTCGGCGCCCCAACGCTCGTAGTCCAAGGGGTTGCCGCGCTGGAAGATCATTCCGTTGATGCTGCTCGAGCCGCCGAGCACCTTGCCGCGAGCGTGAAAGATGCGGCGTCCATTCATCTCCGGCTCTGGGTCGGTCTCGTACTTCCAGTCGTAGAACCGGCTTCCGATCGGGAAAGGTAGCGCCGCCGGCATGTGAATGAATGGGTCGAGCTTGAAGTCGGACCGTCCTGCCTCAAGAACGAGAACCCTCGTGCTTGGGTCGGCGCTGAGCCGGTTGGCGATCGCGCACCCAGCCGAACCGCCCCCGACGATGACAATGTCGTATCTGTCCACGCTGATCAGCGCCCCATCTCGTCATGTGTCTCGTCGGGATGGTGGATCAAGACCCACCGCCGAACCAGTGTGTTGCTGCCGGCGACAGATTCCGCCAGATGTGTTTGGTCTCGCGGTACTCCGCAAGTCCGTGATGGCCGAGCTCACGTCCGAAACCGGACTGCTTGTAACCGCCCCACTCCGCTTGCGGCACGTAGGGGTGATAGTCGTTGATCCATACCGTTCCGGCGTGCAGACCGGACGCCACTCGATCGGCTTTGGCGTCATCGCTGGTCCAAACGGCACCGGCCAAGCCGTAGTTGGTGTCGTTCGCCAGGCGAAGCGCCTCTTCTTCGGTCGAGAACGTCTCGACAGTGAGCACCGGGCCAAACGACTCGTCCTTGACGACGTCCATCTCGGGGCGGCAGTTGTCGAGGATTGTGGGCAGGTAGTAGAAGCCAGCAGCCAGGTCAGCGTCCGCTGGACGCTTACCGCCGCAACGCAGCACCGCACCTTCTTCGACGCCTTTGCCGACGTAGGCCTCGACCTTGTCGCGGTGGGCCTCGGAGATCAATGGGCCAGTCTCGGCCTTCTCGTCGAACGGTCCGCCGAGGCGAATGGCCTGCGCGCGCCGAACCAGCTCGTCGACGAACTCGTCGTGGATGGACTGCTCGATCAGCAATCGAGCTCCGGCTGAGCACACTTGACCTGAGTGCAGGAAGACCGCGGTCAACGCGTTGTCGATAGCGGCATCTCGGTCAGCGTCGGCAAAGACGATGTTTGGGTTCTTGCCACCGAGTTCGAGGGCAACCTTCTTCACTGTGTCAGCGGCTGACTTCATGATGATGCGGCCGGTGATCAGTCCTCCGGTGAACGACACGAGGTCTACCGATGGGTGCGACGACAACAGAGCACCAACGTTTGGTCCGGTGCCGAGCACCAGGTTTCCGGCGCCAGCGGGCAAGCCCGCGGCGTCCAGCTCGCGCATGAGCAAGATGGCCGTGGAGGGCGTGAGCTCGCTCGGCTTGAGCACAAAGGTGTTGCCGGCCGCCAACGCAGGCGCCACCTTCCACGACGTTTGCAGCAGTGGGTAGTTCCACGGCGTGATGAGGCCGCACACACCGACCGGCTCGTGTACCACGCGGCTTAACACGTCAGTGCGGTCGACGTTGACCGTCCGCGCGTCGTCCTCAGTGGCCAGCTTTGCGTAGTACCGGAAGACCGAGGTCACGTCGTCGATGTCGTACTCGGCCTCGACCATCCGCTTGCCCGTATCCAGCGCCTCAGCACGTGCGAACTCAGCTCGGTGCCGTTCAAGAGCGTCGGCGACGCGGTCAAGAAGGGCACCCCGCTCGGCAGGTGTCGTCGCCGGCCACGGTCCACTGTCGAAGGCCGCTCGGGCAGCGTCGATGGCAGCTTCGGTGTCGACGCTGGTGCCCTCGTCCACGGTTGCGACCAGGGATTGGTCGGCGGGACAGCGGATCTCGCGCGTGTTCCCCTCACGCGCGTTCGCCCACGAACCGCCGATAAAGAAGTCGGGCACGCCGCTCCTCTCCGTCGCGGTGCCCCTCACCCTGCAACTGGCGTATCGCCGCGTCAAGGGACCGTTGCGCGGCCGTGACGTTGGTTTACGACTCGGGAGCGGGCGAAATGACCTACTTGCCCTCGAGGGCCTCTCTCATCGCCAGGAACTTGGTCTGGGCTTCGGCCAGCTCGTTCGACGGTGTTGATCCGGCCACAATCCCGCAGCCAGCGAACATTCGAAGGGTCCTGGAATCTCCAGGGTCAATCCGGGCACATCGCAAGGCGATGCCGAAGGCGCCATCACCGCGGGAGTCGATCCACCCGACAGGGCCCGCATATCGGCCCCTGTCCATGCCTTCGAGCTCGCGGATCACAGACCTGGCCAGGCCGGTGGGGGTACCGCAGACCGCAGCTGTGGGATGCAATGCGGCAGCCAAGTCGAGCGCACTCTCGCCATTGGCGAGTCGCCCAGTCACGTCAGTTTGCAGGTGTTGGACGTTCGCGAGCCGAACCACCTCAGGTGCTCGTGGGACCACCATGTCGGAGCAGAACGGCCCCAAAGCTTCGGCAACTGAACGGACAGCCAGCTCGTGTTCGACGCGGTCCTTGCCTGACGCCAGCATGTCGGCGGCGTGTCGGGCATCAACTACTGCGTCGCTGCTGCGAGCGGCGGTGCCGGCAAGGACGCGAGAGACGACATGGTCACCCGTGCGTCTGACCAATAGCTCAGGTGTCGAACCGATGAGTCCGTCGACGGCGAAGGTCCAGCAGCCGGGGTACTGATCTGCAAGGCGCCGCAGCAGTGCTCGGACGTCGAGCGGCACTTCGGCGGTCGCGACCAAGTCGAGCGCCAGCACTACCTTGTCGAGCTGCCCCGCATCGATCCGGCGG
The DNA here is from genome assembly GCA_045807485.1 of Actinomycetes bacterium. GTDB lineage: Bacteria > Actinomycetota > Actinomycetes > JAHEKZ01 > JAHEKZ01 > JAHEKZ01. The sequence continues at coordinate 1,069 of JBJMHG010000149.1, read as the reverse complement.
ACCGCCTCGGCGACCGCGGCTTCATAGTCTGCCGAGCCGATGTCACCATCGCTGTAGCGCACCTGTCCTGGATCGACCACCGGCGCCAGCTCGTGAGTACCTGAATCGACATCACCAATGGTGGTGATCCACGACGCGCCGTCGCGGCGTCCGACCACTACTTGGGGCACGATCACCACTGACTGGCTTGGCCCGTCGTCGAATGTGAAGGAAGCAAAGGCGAGTGCCCCCGAACCAGGCACGCCAACTTGGTCGTCGATGGTCGCCGCCGCGACCGTTCGCCGCCACCATTGCGCCGCATCGGTGAACCGATCTGGACCGCTGGTTGTGAACCGGGCGGTCTCACCCCACGCCGCAAAACCGTCGGTGCCCCGTGTCCAGCTGACCGCGCCGGTCGCCGGAAGGGCGTCCACCAGTCGGCCAGGATCAGCAATGGGAACTGAGCGAACCGTGCCGATGTGGGTGTTGGGTTGCGAGTGCACCACGGGGTGCGTTCTAGCCGCGGTGCTCACAAGAGAGCAGCCTATGCCTGCGAAGTGAATGCAGCGCGCGGGCCGCACGACGGTGGCCGGACGCCGTGGCGCCAACCCGTCTGCGGCAGACTCAGGTCGTGACCCGGGCAGACCTGGACAAACGGCCGTTCGATGTCGCTCGAATGTTCGACGACGTGGCGTCCCGCTATGACCTGACCAACGATGTGTTGTCTATGGGCCAGGACCGCAGATGGCGTCGCGCTGTTGTTCAGGCAGTGGCGGCGTCAGCCGGCGAATGTGTCCTTGACCTGGCCGCAGGAACGGGAACCTCATCGGTGCCATTGGCCGCGCAGGGAAGCTTCGTTGTCCCGTGCGACTTCTCGTTGGGCATGCTTTCAACCGGTCACCAGCGCCGACCCGACCTCGCGTTCGTGGCCGGTGACGCGACTCGGCTCCCATTTGCCGATGAGTCGTTCGACGCAGTCACCATCTCGTTCGGGCTCCGCAATGTGCACGATCCCGACAAGGCATTGACCGAGATGCAGCGGGTCACTCGACCGGGTGGGAGGTTGGTCGTGTGTGAGTTCAGCCATCCG
>JBJMHG010000148.1:0-9354 GCA_045807485.1 Actinomycetes bacterium | reverse complement strand
TTACGGACAAGCGGGACATCCGTCACTCTTTGCATTGATACCTTCGCGGAGTGCGACCGGACAGCAGCGATTTGTCATCCGGAGCCCTCCGCGGGCTCGCACACATGAAACGGTCCTTGGGGGGACGATGACGCAGCTACCGCCTGAACCTGAGGCGCTCTTGACGCCTGCTGAGGTGGCGGCTTTGTTCCGGGTTGATCCGAAGACGGTGACCCGGTGGGCCAAAGCCGGAAAGCTCAGCGCAATCCGGACGCTGGGCGGGCACCGTCGCTACCGGGCCGCCGAGGTTCAGGCGCTCTTGGACGGGTTGCAGGGCGAGGCCCCGAGCACCCCGAACAACCACAGCTCTGGGTCCTGAGCGCGCAGACCGCTCGAGGGCGTTCCACATGCTGGGGCAGTTTGGGCGTGTCATTCACCCATTCGGCCGTCCATTCAGAAATCGGCGTGGCGGCGCTGGCGGCCGCTCTGACCTGGTTCTTTAGAGCTGATTGGCCCAAATGGACTAGGCCATCCGGGTGTGAACTAGCCCACATGGGCCGGTCTGCGCTTGCATTCTGCGGCGCCCACGTCGATACCATCTCGTGACCTCGCCGCCCGGTGGGGGCCCACCGGATACGCCAAATCCTGTCCGGTCTGGTGGGTGACGAGATCGTTGCGGGCAGGAGCGGGGGACCCAAGGTTTGCGATCGGCCGCTCGAGTCGAGTGGACGATCTAGGGGTTAAGCCGCTGCCGAGAGGCAGCAGCCGGGCACTCTTCGGCCCGAACCCGACAGCTGACCTCGCCGGCGTCGGAGAGGAACCATGTCGCGAATCTTCGCGCGTCGACGTCTGCTTGCCGTCGGCCTGTCGATCGCTCTGTCCGCCCCGATCGCCATCATGGCCGGCACCCCGGCCAATGCTGGTGGCACGACCTTCAAAGAGATCACGTTCCGAGACTCCGGTCCGCGCGTGAAGCTCACCCAGCGCGCGCTCGACGTCTCTCCGCGCACCGGCGTCTACAACGCCGAGACCAAGAAATCGGTTCGCAAGTTCCAGAACCACCGCGGCTTCGCCGTGACCGGTGTCGTCAACGAGCGCACGTGGAAGGCTCTGGAAAGCCGCTGGCAGAACATCCAGCAGGCGCGTCGTCGGATCGACCGCAAGTACCACAGGATCATGAACATCGCCCGTAACCAGAAGGGCGACCCCTACGTCTTCGGCGCCGCCGGTCCAGGTGCGTTCGACTGCTCAGGGTTGGTGATGTACGTGTACCGCAAAGCAGCCGGCGTCTCGATGCAGCACTCGGCGTCCGCCCAGAGTCACCGCGGGCACCGCATCTCTCGACAGGCGGCCCGTCCCGGCGACCTGGTGTTCTTCGCCAGCGGCGGCAGCGTCTATCACACGGCGATCTATGCCGGACGCGGCGACATCATTCACGCCTCGCGCCCAGGCACCAACGTCAAGCGGGACCCGATCTGGGGAGCCAACCACTTCTTCGTGCGGATCCTGCCGAAGCGGTAACCCGAGAGCGGTAACCCAGCGGCAAGTGAGTCAGCGAGCGCACTGAGAGGCCGGGAGCTGCCCACTTTGGCAGGCCTGCTCCCGGATGGTGTGCGGCGCGTAGCGGTAGACCGCCAAGCCCATCAGACCGATCAGGACCAAGGCAGCCAGAACCGTGGCGATCAGCACTCCCCGTGCCTCGACCATGGCAGGCTCCCACCCTGATCGGACGCCTTGAGCGTCCGCCTGCGCTCGATATCGGCAGGTGAGAGCCGCGACGTAAGTGTTGGGGGAGGCCCAGAAGTGCTTAGGGCTGGCGGCCGATGAAGGCGATCAGCTTGTCCTGGTAAGAGGCATCCTCTGGAACGTCGATGCGAGGCCCGAACTGATCGCTTTGGCGCAGCACCTCATCCATGGGCAGCATGCCTTCGTAGATCGCCCGGCAGCGGTCTTCGTCTAGCGAGGCGTCCTGCTGGGTGGCTCGGGCGAGATCCCAGGTGTGCATGAAGACATCGGTTGTGTAGAACTGGTCGATCGCCTGGGCGAGCGGAAGGTCGCCGAACATCTGACTTTGGTACACCAGGTCGTCTGTAGCGGGGTCGTCGAGCAGCTCCTGCACGTGCGCAGCATGTGACTCCCAGGCCGCAACTGGGTCCTCGTCAACGGACGGCACCGGTGAAAGGCGAATTCCGGTTCCTCCCTCCAGGAACCCCGGCAGCCACGTCACCAGGTGCCGCACGACGTCGCGAGCGTCCCACCCTTCGACCGGTGAAGGGTCGCCCCACCGGGCCGGGTCGGCACCGCGTACCCGTTGTCCGAACCCTTCAGCTGTGGTCCGGTGGTTGGCGGCGGCGTCCGATCGAACGCTCATCACGTAGCTCCTCGGTTATCAGGCGACGGCCGGTTCGTGCTTCCTGGGACTACCCCAAGTCTCACAGGTCGACACCTTCCGCCCTCCGTCCGTCAGGTCTAGCGTCATCGTGTACTCCAGCCATAGCCAAAGACTGACTGGGCATTCGAGTCGACTCATGATGGAGATCTGCTTCCTGGGTGAGCAGCGGGTCGCGGTCGACGGAGAGAACGTCACCGCCGCTGTGCCTATACGCACGCTTGGACTCGTGGCGGCGCTGGTGGTGCGTCCCGGCCAGGACCAGCTGAGAGCGGGGCTGGCCTCCCGATTTTGGCCCGAGTCAACCGATGAGCAAGCGCTCACGAACCTGCGTCGCGAGCTGCACACACTCCGGAACCGCTTGCCCGAGTTCTCAGCTGCAGTTCATACGTCGGGTCGACTGGTGCGGTGGGAACCGAGCGACGGCATCGCGTGCGACGTTGCACGCTTTGTCACCTCCTCGAATGTCGCCGCCGCCGAGGTCGACGACGGACAAGGGTTTGCACTGCCAGCCGCGCTTGCGATCGATTGCTACGCGGGTGACCTGTTACCCGCATGGGCCGACGACTGGCTGCTTGAAGAACGCAGCCAGCTGCACCGTCGATGCGTCCACCTCATCGACCGACTGATCGGGTCACCCAACGCAGGGCTCACGTCGGAACGACGCATTGCACTTGCCCTGCGCCGGGTAGAGCTGGAGCCGCTCGAAGAGTCCGGCTATCAGACTCTGATGACGCTGCAGGCCGAAGCCGGTGACCGTGCCGCTGCATTGACCACTTTTCACCGGTGTTCGTCGATGCTGGAGCGCGAGCTCGGCGTCCCACCCGATGCCGCCACGCTGCGCGTCTACGAGTCGCTGCTTCCGACATCGGATGACTCGCTCACCGTGCCTGCGCGGCCGATCACAACGCGTGGCCGGGTTCCCCTCGTCGGCCGCGAGAACGAGTTGGCAACGCTGCGCAACAAGTGGGCGCAGACTCTCCGTGGCGATGGTGGTCTGCACCTTGTAGTCGGCGAGCCCGGCATCGGAAAGACCCGTCTGGTATCGGAGGTTGCCTCCGCGCTCGAACGTAATGGCGAGATCGTCGCGCGAGCCCGGTGCTACTCATCGCGGTCGCGGCTTTCCATGGCGCCCGTCGCTGAATGGTTGTCGAGTGAGTCGCTGCGAGTCCGTCAGTCGTCTCTCGACCCCGCTTGGTCGACCGAAGTAGCGCGACTGGTCCCGAGCGGTGCGCACCAACCACAGGAACAACGGCCGATGGTGGACGCCTGGCAGCGGCATCGATTCTTCGAGGGGCTCGCAGCGGCTGTGCTGGTGTCCGGCCGCCCAACTCTTCTCACGCTCGACGACATCCAATGGTGCGACGGCGAGACGCTCGCGTGGCTGCAGTTCTTCCTTCGGCGCGCGGACGACAGCGCAGTGCTAATCGTGGCGAGCGGACGGGAGGAAGAGTTTGATGCAAACCCTGACCTCTCGACGTTGATCGGCAGCCTTCGCATCGACAACCTGTTGACCAAGACTGAGCTCACTCCGTTACCTCGCCACCTGTCCGGCGAGCTAGCCCGACGGGCTGGCGCGGACTTGTCCGATGACGACGCAGTGTTCAACGCAACCGGCGGCTTCCCGTTGTTCGTGATCGAGTCGGCCCGCGCGGGCGGACGCGGCGACGACCAACCGATTTCCGCCGCACTTGAAGACTCCCCGCGCGTGCAAGCGGTTCTCGACGGTCGGCTGGACCAGCTCAGCGACGAAGGACTCAGCGTCGCCCGGCTGGCGTCCGTAGTCGGTCACGAGTTCACCCCGGAGCTGTTGGAGCGGGCCAGTGAGCTTCCGGTCGACCGTGTGGTCGACGGGCTCGATGAGCTGTGGCGACGTCGGATCATCGTCAACCACCGCAGAGGCAGCTATGACTTCTCGCACGATCTGCTTCGCGACGCCAGTCTGAGGCGAGTGCCAGCTCCGCGGCTGGCGTCGACGCACCGAAGAGTCGCCGAGGCACTCGAGCAGGAGGCGGGTGCAGATGTCGAGACTCGGGCCGGTCAGATCGCCGAACACTATGAGCAGGCCGGACTCGAAGATCGCGCGATTCCATTTCACGAACGGGCGGCGGCTCTGGCCACCGATCGCTTCGCCCATGACACAGCCATCCACCACTACCGCGCAGCGTGCCGGCTATTGGAATCGACACCTGCCAGTTCCCAACGGGATCGTCATGAGCTTCGGCTCCGCCATGCGATTTCGGCGCCACTCAATGCCCGGTACGGCTTTGCCTCGACTGAGCTCGAGGGAGAGCTGACCCGCTCGTTGGCGTTGGCACGGCATCTGGGAGACACCAGGCTGGAAACGCTCAGCCTGGTGGGCCTGTTCTCTACCTATGTGGTGCAAGCCCGGATGCCAGAGGCCTACGAGGTGTCGCGGCGCGCGCTCGACTCGAGGAGCGACGAAGCAGAAGTCTTGGGTCAGGCACACTTCGCGGTCGCAGGGAGCGCCACGATGTTGGGTCGCCCACGGGAGGGGCTCGAACACTTCGGTGTTGTTCCTGAACTCACGATGGAAGCACCGCCATCGATCGTGGGCACTCGTCCCGAAGTGCACAGCGTGGCCTGGCAGGCTCACGCACTGTGGCTGGTGGATCGCGGCGATGAGGCGCGTGAGCGACTCTCATGGGCCATCGAGCGTGCCGAGCAGGTAGACCATCCGTTCAGCCTCGCGGTCGCGTTGGCGTACGCCACGATGTATGCGCAGTTTGACGAGAACGTGGACGAAGTCGCGACGACCGCAGCGCGCACCACCGAACTGTGCTCGAAGCATGGCTTCACGTACTACGGCGACTGGTCGAAGATCCTGGCCGGTTGGGCGGCGGGAGGTCGGCAAGGTGTGGCTGCCATCGACGGGGGCTTGGCTGGTTTGGACGCTCAGGGAGCCCTCATTCGCAGGTCGTACTACCTGAGCCTGCGCGCTGACCTCCAGCTCAGAGACGGAGACACCGAGGGTGCCGTCGAAACATTGCGTGATGCGCGCGAGATGGCTCTGAAGCACAGCGACCTCTGGTGGTTGCCGGAGGTCCTGCGACGACTCGGGGCTCTGGAGTCGGGGGATCGAGGCCTGCAACTGCTCCGCGAGGCAGAAGAACTGGCAACAGCGCAGGGAAGCGTGAAGCTGGCAAGCAGAGCGGCGTCCGATCTGGCGGCGTTCGGTGGTTCGAGGCGGCGTTCGGAGTGAGCGAACGCCCGCCGAACGGTGCCCTGCCTAGCGTCGCGCGTGTTTTCGCGGTGTCTGCCTGGACGCCCCATTCTCAGGAGGATTCATGACGAGCTCACAGGTCAACTTCGAACCGTTACAGAAGGGCTTGAACGGTGAGGTAATCACGCCACAAGACCCGACATACGACGAAGCGCGCAAGGTCTACAACGCGATGATCGACCGGAAACCGGCGGCAATTGCCCGCTGTGCTGACCAGTCCGACATTCAGACCTGCATCGAGTTTGCGCACAACGAGGGACTCCGAGTCGCCGTTCGCGGTGGCGGCCACAACGCCGGTGGTCTTGGAATCGCCGACGACGCTTTGGTGATCGATCTGTCGCCGATGAACTCGGTGACAGTTGACACGGCCAGCAAGACAGTGAAGGTCGGCGGCGGGGCGACCTGGCGCGAGGTCGACGCCGCGGCGGGTGCGCATGGGCTCACTGTGCCGTGCGGCATCCTCGGGTCGACTGGTGTCGGAGGTCTGACCCTGGGTGGGGGAATCGGCTACCTGGCCAGGCAGGCTGGCTTGACGATCGACAATCTGATCTCTGCAGAAATGACCCTCGCCGATGGCCGTCAAGTAACGGCGAGTGAGAGCGAGCACTCCGATCTTTTCTGGGCCATTCGCGGAGGTGGCGGCAACTTCGGCGTCGTCAGCATGTTTGAGTTCAAGGCGCAGTCAGTCGAGAGCGTGTTGGCCGGACCAGTGCTCTACCCACTGAGCGCCACAGGAGACGTGCTGCGGTGGTACCGGGAGACGCTTCCGTCGCTGCCGCGTCACATCAACGGGTGGTTCGGCGTCCTGACTATTCCGCCGGCGCCACCATTCCCCGAGGAGCTGTGGGGTGTAAAGGCCTGCGGCATCGTGTGGTGTACCACGCTGCAGGGCAAGGCAGCCGAGGACGCGATGGCGCCGCTGCGCTCCTTTGGCACGCCGCTCCTCGATGGCTTGATGGAGATGCCAATGTCTGCGCTCAACACCACCTTCGACGAGCTGTATCCAGCCGGGCTGCAGTGGTACTGGCGGGCGGACTTCGTGGGTGACATCAGCGACGACGCCGTTCGTGTGCACGAGAAGTACGGGCAGCTGTTGCCCACAGGCGGCTCAACGATGCACTTGTACCCGATCGATGGTGCGGTGCATGACGTCTCGGAGTCCGACACTGCGTTTGCTTACCGGGACGCCGGATGGGCCGCGGTGATCGTCGGCGTCGACCCTGAACCGTCGTCAGCGAGTGCTTTGCGTGACTGGGCGGTTGCCTACCAAGAGGAGCTGCACCCGACCGCACTTCAAGGCGCCTACATCAACTTCATGATGGACGAGGGCCAGGGTCGGGTGAAGGCGTCGTATGGGCCGAACTTCGACCGCTTGCAGACGGTCAAGAAGAAGTACGACCCAACGAACTTCTTCCAGGTCAACCAGAACATCCCACCCGCCAACTAATGCTCAACTGAGCGCTGGAAGGAAACTGAGACGGACCTGTCGTTCGACGTTGTCAACGTTGAGGTCGACCAGACAGATGCTCTGCCAGGTGCCCAACGTGAGGCGTCCGGATATAACGGGGACGGTCGCATACGGAGGGATGAAGGCAGGCATCACATGCGATCGACCATGACCGCGGCTTCCGTGCCGATGTTGCCAACGGTCGTCCGCTGGCAACAGTTCGCGGAGTGCGGCGAGCAGGTCTTCGTCACTGCCTGCTCCGGTTTCCAGGATGGCCACCCCGGCCGTGGCGTGAGGCACGAATACGTGCAACAGCCCGTCCGGGGTGGCTTCTCCTGCTGATTGCGTGAACCGCTGGCAGTCATGCGTGATGTCCACAACGCGCTCACGCTCGCCGGTCTGGAAAGTGATCAGTTCAGTTAGCACGGACCTGAGTCTGCCAACGTGAAAGAGGCAAGTCAGCAACGGTTGGCCTGGCCCACCTACCGCGCTCACTGCGTCCGCTACTGCGCGGTGAGTGCTCCTGTCCCCCGTTCAGGGTGGATCGGCCATGTACCAACCGTTGCTGACCGTCTTAGAGATCCCAGCCCACGTCACCATTCGTAGACCGAACTGGCCGGATCAAAGGTGATTCGTCGTGCCCTGCGCACTCATGAACTCGTCGGGATCGACCGCGTCCGCGCCAGCGACGTACGAGGGGTCGGACATACCGCTGGAGTAGGAGGAATCATTGAGGTCGATCTGACGGTCGCCCCTCGACTTAATGTCGGTGACCTTGGCGGTAACCCGCTCTTCGACGGCCTTGGCGGGCGTCGAAGCCTTGGCCTGCTTCATCAAGTCGAAAGCCTTGCGCCGTGCCTGCTGGTTACCGGCGAGGTAGCCGAGTCCGGCTCCGATGGCCATGGCATACATCTTCATAGTGCACGCTCCTGTGCGGTCTGGTTGGGGTCGTTGGGTAGATTGCCGCGCCATGCGCCGGTCTCAATGGGCCGAGCTTCGATGAACGACTTGAATCGGTCGAGATCATCTTGAACGCGCTGCTGGACGAAGCCCAACTTGTCGCCCGCCTTTTCGACGGCACCCTCAGGCTCAAACTTCATCCAAAGGGTGACCTCGGTCTCGTCCCCGCGCGGGGTGAAGCGCACTTCGCCCTCGTTCAGAGGCTCTTCTCGTGAGGCCCACCGGATTCGTTCATCCGGCTGCTGGTCGACGATGTCGGCGATATACGAGCGCTTGACACCTGCGATCTCAACGTCCCAGCGGGTCGTGCTGTCGTCGAGCTGCTGAACACTGTTCACACCTTCCATGAACTGCGGGAAGGTCTCGAACTGGGTCCACTGGTTGTAGACGGTCGACACTGGTCGGTCGACGAGGGTGCGTGCTTGGTGTTCCATCGCGCGCCTCCTTCGGTCGGGCCGCCCCATCGGGTACAGGTGACGGCAGCGAAAAACTGCTTTAGCGGTGACTACCCGGAGCGGGTGAGCGCAAACGCCGATGTGAGAACGGCCACACCGCTTCATCCGCCTGATATTGGCTTGATCAATCGCAGTTATTCGACGGATCAACGTTCTGCTGACTCGCAAGGATCATGATGTGGACGTCCGGTCCCTCTTCGCCGGCGATCTCGCGCAACCACTCTGGGCGCAGTCGCTCGACAACTTTCCAGCCCGTGGCGAGGTATAGCGACAGCGCTCCTGGATGAGTGGGCAGTCGTTCCAGAGTTCACCCACGTTAGGTCGCGTACGTCGCAGTTGTAAGCCTGTGCGCATAGATCTGCGATGAGATCGGCTTTTCGCGACTTGCGCGCAGGGCCAGTGCGGCAGACATGTCCCACCGGCTCGCCGGCGAGATCGGCGGTCCAAGCCTTGACCGCGTCCCCCTCGTGCAGGAACACGTCCAACGGAAATGTCAGTGGATCACGAAGTGGATACCCGGACTCAGGCTGTTGCGCTACAAGCACCTTCTGCAGAGCGGGCAAGTCTGACTGCACACGTGCACGAATGCGGACCTGATCGGTGAGCGGGGGGAGCGGTGAGACCACAACCTTCATTCAATCAACCGGACACCGGCGAATTGATTAGGTCACCGCGCGCCGTTAGATCATCGCCGGATTCGACCCGGTACGCCTCGAGTTTCGGGTGATGAGTGATCTCTGTGATCAAGTCTGCCGGTCCGCCGACGAGTGTCGAGTCGAAGTCGATCTCGCTCGCAACGCACCACATGCGGTCTTGCGGCCACCATTGGCTGGGCGACTGAGACGGTTGTCCAACGTCGTCGCTGATGCCTGGCGGCAGG
>JBJMHG010000147.1:0-5388 GCA_045807485.1 Actinomycetes bacterium | reverse complement strand
CACGCGTGGGCTCGCCTGGACTTCCGTCGGCGAACCGGTCGTGATTACCCGCCCGCAATCGAGGGCCGTGACTCGATCCGCACTCGCCATGACGAACCTCATGTTGTGGTCGATCAAGAGGACTGCCTTACCCTCTGCGCTGATCTCCCGAATCGAGAGCGCCAAGGCTGTGAGGTCATCGCCGGTGAGACCCGCCCCAGGCTCATCGAGTAGGAGGACGTCGGGTGACGTGGACAGCGCGAGTGCGACACCTAGTCGACGTATTTCTCCGAAGGGCAACGATCGCGCATGCGTATCGGCACGGTGGGCCAGACCGGTAACCTCGAGCACCCTCGTCACGTCGATCGGGCTCCGAGCGTTGAGTGCGCCGACCAGAAGATTCTCTGTGACGGTCAGGTCGGCGAATACCCGATTGGCTTGAAATGTACGAACGACCCCAGCTCGCGTTGCGGTGCTCAAGCGCCAGTTCTTCGTCGGCCGTCCCTTGTACAACACGGCGCCAGACGTCGGTGCCGCGAGGCCGCTCAGAATGTTGACCAACGTCGTCTTGCCAGCTCCGTTGGCACCGATCAAAGCCGTAGTGCTCCCGGATCGGACTTCGATGTCAACGTCTTGAAGTGCTTGCAGGCCGCCGAATCGCATGCCGACCGATCGCGCTGCAAGCACCGGCACGTCAACGCCTACCATTAGGGCCTCGTCTCGGCCGAGTCGTGTCTTGGCGGCGGTCGGCCGATTCCTCCCATTTCCGCCACAAGGTTCCCAGAACGCCGCGGGGTGCGGTCAGCACGACCGCCAAGAGGAGCACGCCGAAGATGAGTTGGGAGTAGTCGGTGGAGTCTCTCAAGACCTCGGGCAACCCGATGACGAACGCAGCTCCGAGGATGGGACCGAAGAGCGTGCCTGCTCCGCCCAGCATCACCATCGCCAGCGGGAAGACGGTGGTGGGAGCAAAGGCGAATGTGACCGGATCGAGGAACCCAGTCACGTGGCCGTATACGAAACCCGCGCACGTTGTCAGAACGGAGGTGAACACAAAAACTCGCCTCTTCTCTCGAGGCACGGACACGCCGACAGAAGCGGCGAGTACTTCATCCTCGCGGATGGCTTTCCAAGACTCGCCCTGGCGTCTTCTCATCACCACCGACACCGTTGCAACCGAAAAGGCGGCCAATCCCACGCTCAAGATGAAGTAGTCATGTAGTTCAGAGAAACTGAACCAGAGTAGGGTTAAAGGTTTCGGCGGATTCCCCTCAAGAGGAGGGCCAGCGGTCGAGATTCCGACCGCACCTCCCGTGAAGGACTCCCAGTTGGTGGCAACGGCATCCACGAGCAGCGCAAGTCCGGTTGTGACTAGCGCGAAGTAGAGCCCGCGAGCTCGGAGCACCAGCGCGCCGAATCCCCAAGACACGGCAGCAGCGACGACGACGGCCAGCAGCAACGTCAGCGTGCCGTTCCATTCCCAATATCCGGTTCCGCGTACGCCGAGGTAGGCACCCAACGCCAGGAACGCGGAGGTCGACATGTTCAGGATCCCGGCATAGCCCAGACACACGTTGAAGCTGACGGCCACCGTGCTCCAAACTGCAATGAGCGTGAGCGTGAACAATGAAGCAGACGTCACGGCGTTGGCGACGAGCGGACAAGCGGCAGTGACGACAGTAGCGCCGGCGAATGCGGCGAGGGCGACTTGCCGGTTTCGGCGCCGGCGAACGGCTCCGATTTGATCAGAGCCAGTAGCCGAGGAACGATCCGCAATAACAGTAGTCACAATCGTGCCCTCTCGGCCGATGCCTGTCGAATTGCACCCTCGGGACGAGCGATCAGAAAGGCGACAAGGATGATGAACACCATGCCATCGCGCATTGCGGCCGAAATGTACGCGGCCGTAAGCGTCTCTATGGTCGCTACAGCGAAACCGCTCAGAAGCACGGCAGAAAGCCGGCCTCCACCGCCGATCACAATGACGATCACGAAGGCAACCAGCATGGGATGGAACCCTAGGGTTGAGGTCAGCGGTCCTGTGGGTGCCATCAGTCCTCCGGCCAAGCCCGCAAGTGCTGAACCGATCGCAAAAGCCGCCGCACTGACAGCAACAACAGGAACACCCGCTACTTCTGCAAGGGACCTGTTCTGGGCTATCGCCCGCATTTGCTTCCCCAAGGCGGTGTGATAGACGAGGTATGAGAGTCCGACCGCGATCAGGAGGGCAACGACGATGACCATCGCCCGATAGTTCGAAACGCGCACTCCCGCGATCTCGATGGAACCGTCGAGCGGCGTCGGCACCCCGTGGGGGTCGCCGCCCCACACTTGGAGGATGGCCGCCTGGATCGTGAGGCCCAGCGCCAAGGTCGACACGAGGACAATTTCTAGCCTGGCCTGGGTGTGCCGGAGCCACTCGAACATCGTCCGCTCGACAAACAATCCCAGAGCAGCGATGCACAGCGTCGTGACTGCAAGTGCGGAGACAGAGGAGAGCTGGAAATTGGTGACCATTGAGTACTGAATATAGGCGCCCAGGGTAAAAAACTCGCCGTGGGCGAAGTTCGGAATGTGCATGATGCTGTACACCAAGAATAGACCAAGCGCCACGAGTGCGTAGGCCGAGCCAAGGACAAGGCCATTAGCAGTCTGTTGAAAAATGAGTTGCATCCAGCGCTCCCTTGTCTTAGTTGACCTTGCCGTGATGGGGCCCGCGGGCCGGCGGGCCCCATCAAGCGGGTCTACTAGCCCATCGGAACCCAGCCCTCGGCGGGATCCCACTGGAGCAGCAGCGCGGCCTGGTTCACCCTGTGTTGGAGCGGGGGCTCGCCCGATTTCGGCCCGAAGAGCAGGTCGTGGTCGAACGGGATGGAAGGCGTGATCACCTGATCGGAAATGTCGCTGACCTTCATCTTCTCCAGAGCGTGGATGAGCTTTTGGGGATCTGTGCTGCAAGTCTCCTCAAGAGCCTTCTTCGCCATGATCGCCGTGTCGTGAGCGATAGCCGTGAAGATGCCCGCCTTGTCGCCCACACCCTTGGCCACCTCCTGGGCTATCGGGTTGTGGGCCTTGAGCGACTGCTCAAGACTGAAGGTGGGAACGTGCATCAGCAGGTCGGGGAAAGCCGTGAGCGTTTTCTCCTCGACTAGCCGCCGTGTCTCTTCGGTCGTCCAGCCGGTGTCGATGTCGACGACGAAGTGCGCTCCGAGCTCTGCCAACTGGCTGAGAATCAACGCATCTTCCACCGGATATCCGCGCACCAGTAGGATGTCAAGATGGGCAGCGATCATCTTGGAGAGCTGCGCGCGGAAGTCCGTATCGCCAGTGGAGAAGTGGTCCTGCGCGATTACGTCCTTACCCATCTTCTTGAGGTTGTCCACCACCACCGGCTCGAGGGCGACCTTTCCGGGGTGCTTCTTGTCCGTGATGATGCCGATGCGTTGAATTTTAGTGGCGGTCTTTAGGTAATCACTCAAGGCCTTTTCCGAAGCGTCTCCAACCGGGGCTGTCTGGAAGACGTTCGGGAGGCGTGCGGGGCCGTCGACCTGGGCCGGGGACACTAGCCATGCGGCCTTGGACGCGCCCATCAGGGGCTGGACGGCCGACGCAGTCGCCGAACCGATGGGTCCGACGATGAGCTGATTGCGGTCATCAAGCGCACTGCGCGCTGCGGTCTGGGCGACGTCTGGAGTCATGGCGTCGTCATACACTTTCGTGGTGACCTTATGAGTTGACCCATCTTCACACTTGATGCCGCCACGATCATTGATCTTGTCGAACACGTAGTCCAGACCGGACTGGTAGCTCGCTCCATAGGTATCTGCCAGCGCTCCGGAGGTCGGCAAGATCACGCCGACCTTGAAGTGGCCCGCACCAACTCCCCCGCTGCCGCTGTTAGCGCCGCAGGCCGCGAGTGCCATCACGGGACTGAGCATCACTGCCAAGAGCCAAGATTTGCTTTTCACACCAAACATCCTTTAACCGGTCGGAAGGTCGTCAATTGGGAACGATTTTGGAAATCACATCAACATGTATCCGGCATCTACAGGCAGGGCGACCCCCGTGACATAACGAGCATCGTCGCTCACCAGGTAGAGGACCGCATTGCTCAAGTCATTAGCCTGAATAAGTGACACAGGCATCAAATTGCCAACGCGATTGATGTCCTCCGGATGTTCCTTGAAATATCCAGCCACGACGTCGTTCTCGACCATCGGCGTAGCTGTCCCGGTGGGACAGATAGTGTTGATCCGGATGTTGTGCGGTCCGAGCCAATAACCCATGGAGCGCATGAGTCCCAAGACGCCATGCTTTGCGGCGCAATAGGCGGCCGTCCCGGCCGTACCAGTACCCCCCCGGCCGCTCAAACCCTGAGTCGAGCTCGTGAGCACAATCGCTCCCCCAGCACCACGCTCGATCATTTGCGGCGCAGCTGCATAGATCGTGTTCCATACGCCAACGAGATTGACGTCGACTACGTCTCGAAACGTCTGCGCCTTGTCGGGCTCTGGCGCCCCGAGCACAGAAATCCCGGCGTTGGCCAGGACGATGTCGACCGGCCCCAACTCGCCAGTGCCGGCCTTCAATGCAGCGGAAACAGCGTCGAAGTCACGCACATCAGCCTGAGACGCGACGATGCGCCGCCCGAGGGCTTCGACCTGCGCAACCGTCTCCTTGAGATCCCGCGGGGTCGCCATGGGCGCCGCGACCGTCGGAATCTGTTCACACATGTCAAGGGCGATGATGTCGGCGCCCTCCGCCGCCAACCTCACCGCATGGTTACGCCCCTGCCCGCGCGCGGCCCCCGTGATGAAGGCCACCTTCCCTTCGACCCTGCCCATTTTCAAACTCCTGTTCGCCGGAACGGCTTTAACCACATAGCGGCCTCGATCACCGCATTGCGGTTGCAGTCTGAACCCGGCGCTACGCCCATGTCAAGGCCCGAAAGTGACCGCTGTCACGTGCGCCGACTGCGGTGCCGCCGGCCACTACGGTTGGCCGCGGCGCTGAAGCCACGTCGGGCACCGGAGCGAGGCCCCGGATCCGCGGCCTCTAAGGTCCGACCGTCCAAGATGACCGCGCCGACCGAGACCAGGCCCCATAAAGCTGGCACCCCGTACGCCGCTTTCACCCGTCGCATAGGCCAGGTTCAGCCCTGCTCGTCCAGGTCGCTTGCGATGTCTCTCAGCTCAGCCACGGTGACCCTGTCGAGGCTTGCCGTCCAGACGCCGACGCGCCGTGCCGGGCGCTCGGTCATTGCCGTTCCGCAGCGGGTACGAGGCCCGCATCCTGGGCAGACCGGATGGGCTTCTCCTGGGCGAGGAACATCACCGATGCGCCGGTCAACCGGGCCATCAGCGTTGTCGGCAGCACCCTTCCGGTCAGCGTCAGTACTCGGCTGATGAT
>JBJMHG010000146.1:0-3323 GCA_045807485.1 Actinomycetes bacterium | reverse complement strand
CGTGGCGCTCCCTCGTATCCGCGACTTCCGAGGTCTGTCTCCGAGGCAGTTCGACGGCCGCGGCAACTACACCTTCGGTCTCAACGAGCAGAGCATGTTCCACGAGATCGACCAGGACTCGATCGACCGGGTCCGCGGCATGGACATCACTGTGGTGACCAGCGCCGAGACCGACGACGAGGGGCGTGCACTCTTGCGCGCACTCGGCTTCCCGTTCAAGGAGAACTGAGCGTGGCCAAGAAAGCACTGATCAACAAGGCGGCCCGCAAGCCTAAGTTTGCGGTTCGCGGCTACACCAGGTGCAGCGTGTGCGGTCGCCCGCACTCGGTGTACCGCAAGTTCGGAATCTGCCGCGTGTGCCTGCGCAACATGGCGCATCGCGGCGAGCTTCCCGGCATCACCAAGAGCAGCTGGTAACCATCCCTACGCCGTAGGTCTGGGCGCTGGAACCGCAGAGCACGGAAACCGCAGCGAGAGAGAGCAACGAACCATGACGATGACCGACCCGATCGCAGACATGTTGACCCGTCTGCGCAACGCCAACTCGGCGTACCACGAAGAAGTCGCCATGCCCTCGAGCAAGATCAAGCAGGGCATCGCGCAGATCCTCCAAGACCAGGGGTACGTGAAGAGCTGGCACGTGCAGCACGACGAGGGTGCCCCCGGAGAGACGCTGGTGATCGACCTGAAGTTTGGTCCGTCGCGCGAGCGCTCCATCGCAGGTATCCGCCGCATCTCCAAGCCAGGTCTACGTGTGTACGCGAAGGCCACCGCGATGCCACGAGTGCTCGGCGGACTCGGGATCGCGATCATCTCGACGTCATCCGGGCTCATGACCGACAAGCAAGCGACCAGGAAAGGCGTGGGTGGGGAAGTCCTCGCCTACGTCTGGTAGGCGGGGCTGACATGTCTCGTATTGGAAAGCTGCCGATCCCGGTTCCGTCTGGCGTCGATGTCTCGATCGAGGGACAAGACGTGACTGTCAAGGGCCCCAAAGGCACCTTGAACCACACCATCGTCGAACCGCTGACCGTCGAGCGTGCCGACACAGGTGAAGTCGTGGTCAACCGACCGGACGATGAGCGTTTGTCCAAGTCGTTGCATGGTCTGACCCGTTCCCTCGTAGCCAACATGGTGACTGGCGTCACTGAGGGCTACGAGAAGAAGCTCGAGATCGTTGGTGTCGGTTACCGCGTCACAGCCAAGGGCAAAGACCTCGAGTTCGCGGTGGGCTACAGCCACTCGGTCGTCGTGACTCCACCCGAAGGCATCAGCTTCGCCGTCGAGAGCCCCACGAGGTTCTCGGTCTCGGGCATCGACAAGCAACAGGTCGGTCAAGTCGCGGCCAACATTCGCAAGATTCGCAAGCCCGAGCCGTACAAGGGCAAGGGCATCCGCTACGCCGGTGAGCACGTCCGCCGCAAGGTCGGAAAGGCTGGTAAGTAGTCATGGCGCTGAGCACCAAGCCAGGACGCCGCACGGCGCGACAGGTCTCACGGGCCCGCCGTCACCTGCGGGTCCGCAAGAAGGTCGAGGGAACGTCGGCCAGGCCCCGCCTCGTGGTCAACCGTTCGACTCGTCACGTCTTCGTCCAGGTGATCGACGACGAAGCCGGCCGCACGCTGGCGTCGGCGTCCACCATGGAAGGCGACGTCCGCAGTGCCGATGGCGACAAGACCGCGAAAGCACGCCAGGTGGGATCATTGGTAGCCGAGCGCGCCAAGGCCGCTGGTGTTGACGCCGTCGTGTTCGACCGCGGGGGTAACCGCTACACCGGACGTGTGGCGGCTCTGGCTGACAGCGCCCGCGAAGCCGGACTGAACTTCTAGAAGTGACCATCGAGGAAGAGAGAACACACAAATGAGCAGCGCACCTTCGCGCCGCGGCGGCAATGCCGGTGGCAATGAGCGCCGCGGACGCCGCGGCGACGCCGCCGACAAGACGCCGTACGTCGAGCGCGTCGTCGCCATCAACCGTGTGGCCAAGGTGGTCAAGGGTGGACGCCGGTTCAGCTTCACCGCCCTGGTCGTCGTTGGCGACGGTGACGGCACCGTCGGAGTTGGGTACGGCAAGGCCAAAGAGGTTCCGGCGGCCATCGCCAAGGGTGTCGAGGAGGCCAAGAAGAACTTCTTCAAGGTCCCGCGCATCCAGGGCACCATCCCGCACCCGGTTCAGGGCGAGGCCGCAGCTGGCGTCGTACTCCTGAAGCCGGCTGCACCAGGTACCGGTGTCATCGCCGGCGGGCCGGTTCGCGCCGTCCTCGAGGCAGCCGGCATTCACGACGTCCTCAGCAAGTCGCTCGGATCGTCCAACGCCATCAACATCGTGCACGCCACCGTTGCCGGCCTCCGGGGCCTGGAGCGTCCCGAGCAGGTAGCGGCCCGCCGTGGGCTGCCGCTCGAAGACGTTGCACCCGAGGGCCTGCTCAAGGCGCGCGCGGCAGGAATGGGGTCGTGATGGGGCGCCTCAAAGTCACGCAAAGAAAGTCGGTCATCGGTGGCACGAGCGGCCAACGCAACTCGATGCGCTCGCTCGGTCTAAAGCGAATCGGTGACGTCGTAGTCAAGGAAGACCGCCCCGAGATCCGGGGAATGGTCAGCGCGGTGTCGCACCTCGTCACCGTCGAGGAGGTCGACTGACATGACGCTCAAGGTTCACCATCTGCGTCCAGCACCAGGCGCCAAGACCGCCAAGACCCGGGTCGGTCGTGGTGAGGGTTCGAAGGGAAAGACTGCTGGCCGCGGTACCAAGGGAACGAAGGCCCGTTACCAGGTACCCGCCAACTTCGAGGGTGGGCAGATGCCGCTGCACATGCGGCTGCCCAAGCTTCGCGGTTTCAAGAACCCAAACAAGGTCGATTACCAGGTAGTCAACCTGGCGACGTTGCAGGATTTGTTCCCGAAGGGCGGCGCCGTCGGCGTCGACGAGCTGGTGGCAGCCGGCGCTGTGCGCAAGGGACGCAAGGTCAAGATCCTGGGCAACGGCGACATCTCGGTGAAAGTGCAGGTCACCGCACACAAGTTCTCGGCAACAGCCAAGACCAAGATCGATGCTGCTGGCGGCTCCACCACTGAGCTGTCTTAGCCCTTTCACCGCGTCCGGACGCCACGGACTCGGCTGTTAGGGTCCCTTGGACGATCATCGGCGGGAGGACCAGCTTTGATGCTGCGAGTGTTTGGTCAGGCGTTCCGCACGCCCGACCTGCGCACGAAGTTGCTCTTCACGCTCGCCATGATCGGGATCTACCGGATCGGTTCTTTCGTACCGACGCCCGGTGTCGACTACCCGGCGGTGCAGCGATGCCTCGAGGCTGTGCAAGGTGA
>JBJMHG010000145.1:0-4725 GCA_045807485.1 Actinomycetes bacterium | reverse complement strand
TCTAGTAGATCAGGCAATCGGTTATGTCGCCCCGGCGTTGCTGGGCGAAGGGCTTTCCATGGTGGGCTCGATACAGGTCACTACGTTGTCCGAGTCGGTCCGCTTCGACTACGACGATGTACGCCTGGTCGGCAGTGACATGCGGTGGATAGCGCGGCTTTCTGAGACACCGAGCATCGAGATGGAAGGAGTCCAGTGATGTTCACCGGCATCGTGGAGGAACTGGGCAGCATCGTCAGCATCGACCGCTCTGAGGCATCGGCCCGGGTCCGCATCTCTGGACCGCTTGTGACCACAGATGCTCGAGTGGGTGACTCCATCGCAGTGAACGGAGTGTGCCTGACCGTCACCGAGGTGGCAGATGGTCTCTTCGCTGCGGACGTGATGCAGGAGACGCTGCAACGCTCGAGTCTGGCCAGTGTTGATGCCGGATCGCCAGTGAACCTGGAGCGACCCGTCACTCTGTCGACCCGGCTCGGTGGCCACCTCGTGCAAGGGCACGTCGACGGGACCACCAAGATCCTGGACCGCACACCAGGCGAAGACTGGGAGATCGTGCGTTTCGCACTACCCATCGACTTGTCGCGATACCTGGTGCGGAAGGGGTCGATCACGGTCGACGGCATCTCTCTCACAATCTCGGCACTCGGTGAAGACTGGTTCGAGGTGAGCCTCATTCCCACAACGCTCAAGGTCACCACACTGGGCAGCAAACAAGCCGGAGACCTGGTGAACCTCGAGGTCGACGTCGTGGCCAAGTACGTCGAACGAATGCTGACCGGAGGTGTCTCATGAACGACGCTGTCAAGGGTGGCGCGAATGCTGTCCCACTCGACTCGATCGAGCACGCGATCGGTGATATCGCAGCCGGTAAAGCCGTTGTCGTCGTGGACGATGAGGATCGGGAGAACGAAGGCGACCTCATCTTCGCCGCGCAACGTGCGACACCCTCGTTGGTCGGGTTCATGATTCGGCACACTTCTGGGGTGATCTGTGTGGCCATGACTGGCCCCGAGCTGGACCACCTCGCGCTACCCCCGATGACCATGGTGAACGAGGACCGCAAGGGAACGGCCTATGCGGTGAGCGTCGATGCGCGCGATGGAATTGCGACCGGGATATCAGCTGCAGACCGCGCGCACACCATCCGGGTGCTCGCAGACTCAGCCACAGAGCCGAACGAGATCACCCGTCCTGGGCATGTCTTCCCGTTGCGCGCCGCCGAAGGCGGAGTCCTGCGGCGTCCGGGGCACACCGAGGCAGCTGTCGACCTGGCTCGTCTTGCCGGGCTCAATCCGGCTGGCGCCATCTGCGAGCTGGTCCATGACGACGGCTCGATGATGCGAGCGCCGGCACTGAGGGAATTCGCAGACGCACACGGCTTGACGATGATCTCGATCGCCGACCTGATCGCGCACGTTCGTAGGAACGAGCGCCAGATCGAACGCGTCGCCTCCACTCAATTGCCTACCCGGTTCGGCAGTTTCACCGCTCATGGGTACCGCGACACCATTACCGGCACCGACCATGTGGCGCTTGTCTGCGGCGACATTGGTGACGGTCAACAGGTCCTGGTTCGGGTGCACTCCGAATGCCTGACCGGTGATGTTCTCGGCTCTACCCGTTGCGACTGCGGCACGCAGCTTGCGACGGCGATGCAGCGAGTCGCTGACGAAGGCCGCGGGGTGATTTTGTACCTGCGGGGGCACGAAGGTCGGGGGATCGGTCTGCTCCACAAGCTCCGCGCCTACCAGTTACAAGATGCAGGGGTAGACACGGTGCAGGCCAACCTTGATCTCGGCCTGCCGGCTGATGCTCGTGACTATGGCACCGGCGCTCAGATCCTGGCTGACCTCGGCGTGCACAGCATGAGGCTCCTCACCAACAACCCAACCAAGCGCGCGGGGCTCGAGGGTTACGGGCTCAGCATTGCCAGTCGCGAGCCACTCCCACCAGCAGTCACCGATGCGAACGTTCGCTACCTCACGACCAAACGTGACGTCATGGGGCACGTGCTTCCCGACCTCGGCGTTCCGTCTCATGAAGGAGGTAGCGGCTCATGAGCGGTGCTGGTGCTCCCGCGCTCACGGTCTCGGGGGCGGGTTTGCGCGTTGGTGTCGTTGCGGCGTCCTGGCACATCAAAGTGATGGACGGACTCGTTGCAGGCGCCCAGCGCGCGCTCGAGCAGATGCAGGTCGCAGATTCGCCGCTGCTCAGAGTCCCCGGTGCGTTCGAACTTCCATTGGGCGCCGCACACCTGCTGCGTTCATGCGACGCGGTTGTGGCGTTAGGGGTCGTCATCAGGGGCGGTACACCGCACTTCGACTACGTGTGCAAGGCGGCGACTGACGGCCTCATGCGAGTAGCACTTGATGCCGGTCGTCCGGTCGGCTTCGGTGTGTTGACCTGCGACGACGAGGCTCAGGCGTTGGACAGGGCCGGGCTGAGTGGCTCGCGTGAGAGCAAGGGCGCCGAGGCTGCCGAGGCCGCAGTGGCGCTGGCCGTGGCACTTGCCGGACCCGCGATGGCCGGTTGAGTTGGCGATGGACGGACTCAGCATCGCCCGCAGCGCAGCAGTCACTACCCTGGTTCGAGCCGCGAGATCGCTTGAAGGGCCGAGATGAAGACGTTTGACGATCTGTTCAACGAGCTGCAGGGGCGCAGCATGACGCGACCCGACGGCTCAGGCACCGTGCGCCTCCTCGACTCCGGTGTGCACGAGATCGGCAAGAAGCTCGTCGAAGAAGCTGCCGAAGCGTGGATGGCGGCAGAGCATGAGGGTGGCGAGCGGGCTGCTGAGGAGATCGCCCAGCTGCTCTACCACGTTCAGGTCATGATGGTTGCCTGCGACCTGTCACTCGAGGACGTATACAGCCGGTTGTGACCAATGCTCGCTTTCGGGCTCGGTACCTCGTCATCACGCTGGAAGGAATCCCATGCTTCGCGTCGCAGTCCCCAACAAGGGGTCGCTTGCAGAACCTGCGTCGCGCATGTTGCGCGAGGCGGGGTACCGGCAGCGCAGCCAGGCCCGCGAACTGGTCTTGCACGACCCCGAGAACGACACGGAGTTCTTCTTCCTGAGGCCAAGAGACATCGCTACTTACGTGGGCTCGGGGCAGCTCGACGTTGGCATCACCGGACGCGACCTGCTGCTCGACGGCGGGACGCAGGCGCAAGAGTTGATGCCACTTGGGTTCGGCTCGTCGACGTTCCGGTTCGCAGCTCTTCCAGGAACGGCCACTTCGACCGAGGGAATTGCCGGGCTACGAGTCGCTACTTCATACCCGGGACTGGTCAGTGCCTACCTGTCTGGGCTGGGAATCGAGGCACAAGTCATTCGCCTCGATGGTGCCGTCGAGACCTCAGTGCGGTTAGGCGTCGCTGACGTGATTGCTGACGTTGTCGAAACCGGATCGACGATGCGGCAAGCCGGACTCGAGGTATTCGGTGAACCGATTCTGCATAGTGAGGCCGTCCTGATCCGTGGCGATGGAGCGGGTGAGCGTCACAGCTCCGACGGCGATCTGGAATCCGCGGCGCGCGAAGCCGCCATCGATCAGCTGGAGCGGAGACTGAACGGTGTCATGGTTGCGGCGACTTATGTCATCGTCGACTACGACGTGCCGTCCAACCTCGTCGAACGGGCGTGTGCCATCACGCCGGGAATCGAGTCACCCACGATCTCGCCACTCCATGACCCATCGTGGGTGGCGGTACGCGCCCTCGTGCCGCGCTCGGACACCAATAACGCCATGGACGAGCTCTACGAACTTGGTGCCCGAGGAATCCTGGTGACCGATATCCACGCCTGCCGACTGTGAGCCATATCGAGGAGCCACCCGCTCGCGCCTTCCACGGTGCGACGGTTCCAACACCGCCGATTCCCGATGACGATGGCGGCGCGTCGCCTGAGCTGCGTCGTGAGCTAGACCAGCTCGCGCGCGGTAGAGGCAGCGGTCCGGCCGTCCTGACCGCACTTTCGGCGGCGCGTCTGTTCGTGCCGGTGGTGGCGGTGCTCGAGACGGAGTCGATCGACGCCGACGGGCTACGTCACGAGAATCAGTCGTCGATGGCGACCGTGCTCATCGACTCCCCGGAGCACGGTCGGGCGCTCCTGGCGTTCAGCTGCCTGGAGAGTCTGAGCCGTTGGCGACCCGATGCCCGACCGGTACCCACTGCCGCGCCATTGGCAGCCCGGGCTGCCGTCGGCGAGTCCGCTGACGCACTGGTCGTGGATGTCGCCGGTCCCACGCCGTTCGCACTCCAGGGTGACGAGCTGTTGCTGATGGCAGCGGTCGCACGACCCACTGATCCGGCAGAGCCGGATCCGGTTATCGAGCGGGCTGTCGCCCGCGTCCTCGGTGCTCTTGGGTACGAGGGTGCGGCTCACGAGGTGCGCTCGATGGGCGCCGACCGTCCTGCCTCCCTGGAGATCCACGGGGTAGGCAGTGAGCACGCAAGAGCAGCGATCGTGGATCGCCTGAGCCGTGAGCAAGTCGTCAATCGCCTGCTGCCACAAGGACTCCGCGTCAACTTTCGCGACACGCCCTAGCCGCACGGGTCGGTATGTCCCGACGTGGCCGCGGCACCTACTGACCCGGCCTTGATGCAGCCCTAGGGGAGTACCGGTCCGGTCAGGTCCTCGCCTGGCGCGCGCCCTGGGGCGTCCGGAATGGGTGATGCCTCACGGAAGGCGAGCTGCAGGGTTCGAAGCCCATCGCGCAA
>JBJMHG010000144.1:0-5209 GCA_045807485.1 Actinomycetes bacterium | reverse complement strand
GATCTCATCAGCCCTCAAGCTGCTGGTAAAGACGCCGCCGCCATTGCTGGTGCCGGATCGGTAGGTGTCGGCGACTGCTTCGATGACTGAGGCCGGCGACTGCGTTCCGGCCGCTCCGTCGAACCAGACGGTCTCACCCTGCAGCGCGGGATACAGCGCTCGGATGCGCTCGACGTCGTACCCCATCAGGGACGAGTCCCAGCCGTGGCGACAAGGGTGCGGATGACCCGCAGCGCCACCGAGATGGTGGCGAGGTCGAAGTTCTCACTGGAGGCGATCTCGTGCAGAGTGGTTCGGGCCCGCGCCAGGCCCTCTGCATTGGCGTTCTCCCAGTCGGTGATGCGCTCCTCTGGACTGCCACCTTGCGGTGTCAGCGTCAACACGTTCGATGTCAGGCCGGCCAAGGCTGAGTAGAGGTCGTATCGAAGCGCCATACGCGCGAGCGCATGCCAACGTTCGTCGCGCGGCAGCGCGGTGATGCGCGTGAGGAGCTTGTCCACTTCGAATCGCTCTGACAGGGCGAAGTAGACAAACCCGATGTCGTCTGCCTCTTCACCAGTCGCATTCGCGAGCTCGACGATGTCGAGCAAGGAGAACGCGTCAAGGTGGGCCGCTGTGATGATGGCGAGATCTTCTGGTACCCCTTGCGCGGCATACTCGCCAGCGCGCAGCTGCAGCCGTTCCTGCTCAGCGCCTCGCAACATTGCCGGGATTTCGGTGATGAGATCTTTCACCTGCGCAAAATGCTCGATCTCGGCTGCCACATCGAGCAATGACCTGCGGCTCTGCAGCAGCCAACGCGTCGCTCGGTCGAGCAGGCGCCGACTCTCAAGGTATAGATCCGACTGGGCCCGCACTGGAACGCGGTTGTCCAGCTCGGCGACGCGTTCCCAGAACTCATCAAGCGCGAACACCTCGCGTGCCACAGTGTGCGCACGAGCGATCTCAACAGGTGTCGCACCAGTCTCTTCCATTGCGCGGAAGACGAACGTGATGCCGCCCCGGTTGATGATCCGGTTCACCACCAAAGTGGTGATGATCTCACGCCGAAGCGGGTGTGACCGGAGTCGATCGGCATATCGCTCGACGATCTGTCGTGGGAAGTAGCGCTCGAGGATGTGTTGGTAGAACTGCTCATCCGGAAGCTGGCTGTCGAGGAGATCGTCAGCCAGCACCATCTTCGAGTAGGCAACCAGCACGGAGAACTCCGGCGAGGTGAGACCGCTGCCAGCGGCGTCGAGCCGTGCGATCTCAGCATCAGACGGCAAGAACTCCAGCTGTCGGTCGAGCTCACCACTTGCCTCCAACCACCGGATGAAGCGCTTGTGAACAGGCAGCATCGAGTGGGTCTGGGCGCGGGCATTGCTGAGCAGAACGTTCTGGTCGTAGTTGTGGCTCAGCACATGTGCGGCAACCTCATCGGTCATTTGGGCCAGAAGCTCGTTGCGCTGCTTCTGGGTCAAGTCACCAGAGCGCACGACCGAGTCGAGCAGAATCTTGATGTTCACTTCGTGGTCGGGGGTGTCGACGCCCGCGGAGTTGTCGATGGCGTCAGTGTTGATCCGCACCCGATTGCGCGCAGCTTCTACGCGTCCGAGCTGGGTGAACCCCAGGTTGCCACCCTCACCGACCACCTCGCAGCGAAGCTGGTTGCCGTTGACCCTGATCGCGTCATTGGCCTTGTCACCCACATCACTGTTGGTTTCGGCCTCAGACTTCACATACGTACCGATGCCCCCGTTCCAGAGCAGGTCAACGGGCGCCTTGAGGACAGCCTGCATCAGCTCCTGAGGCGTCAGGGCAGACACTCCATCGGCGATCCCAAGGACGCCAGCCACCTTCGGGGCAATTGGTACCGACTTCAAGGTGCGCGCATAGACACCGCCGCCCTCGGAGATCAGCGACTTGTCGTAGTCGTCCCAGCTCGACCGTGGGAGCTCGAACAACCGCTTGCGCTCTGCGTACGACACAGCCGGGTCTGGGCTTGGATCGAGGAATATATGCCGGTGGTCGAAGGCGGCAATCAGTTGAATGTGCTCTGACAAAAGCATGCCGTTGCCGAAGACGTCGCCAGACATGTCGCCGATACCGATCACGGTGAAGTCTTCGCTCTGCGTGTCGACCCCGGTCTCGCGGAAGTGATGCCTCACTGACTCCCAGGCGCCTCGTGCTGTGATCCCCATCGCCTTGTGGTCGTAGCCCACCGACCCACCAGATGCGAACGCGTCGCCGAGCCAGAATCCATAGCTCTGGGCGATGCCGTTGGCGATGTCTGAGAACGATGCCGTGCCCTTGTCGGCAGCGACGACCAGATACGGGTCGTCTCCGTCACGCCGAACCACCTGTTGCGGCACCACGACCTTGCCATCGACCAGGTTGTCGGTGATGTCCAGAAGTGCACTGATGAAGGTGCGATACGACGCGACCCCCTCAGCAAGCCATGCCTCACGTCCATCAATTGCCGGATCGGGCAGGCGCTTCGGAAGAAAGCCGCCCTTGGCTCCGACCGGGACGATGACCGCGTTCTTGACAGCTTGGGCTTTGACCAATCCCAGAATCTCAGTGCGGAAGTCTTCGCGTCGGTCAGACCAACGCAGCCCGCCTCTGGCGACCGGCCCGAACCGGAGATGGACCCCCTCGACACGAGGGGAGTACACCCAAATCTCGAACTTCGGACGCGGGCGTGGTAGATCGGGAATCGCAGCCGGGTCGAGCTTGAACGAGACGTAGGACTTGGCCGAGCCGTCGGTGTCGGTCTGGAAGTAGTTGGTGCGCAAAGTGGCGTTCACCAAGGAGAGCAGCGACCGAATGATGCGGTCTTGATCGAGACTCTTCACTGAGTTGAGACCTTCGATCACGCCAGCGGTCAACTCGTCGGCCGCCGCGTCGCGATCTCCGTCGAACTGCGGGTTGAATCTGGTCTCGAACAACGACACCAAGTTCTGCACGAGGCCAACGTGCGCGCCAAGGGACTCCTCGATGTATTCCTGGCTGAAGGTTGCCCCGACCTGTCGCATGTACTTCGCGTACGCCCGCAACAGCATCGCTTGACGCCAGGTGAGCCCCGCGGATATGACCAAGGCGTTGAAGCCGTCGGACTCAGTCTGTCCGGACCAGACGGCACCAAAGGCGTCCTGGAACAACTCCTTCAGTGTTTCGCTGTCAGCTTCAAGGTGACCTTTGGCGACACCGCGGTGGTAGAGCCCGAAGTCGTAGAGCCAGATTCGTGTTCCGTCGGAGCGGTCCACTTCGTACGGTCGCTCGTCCAGCACTTCTACACCCATGCGCTGCAGGTATGGCAGCACCTCAGACAACGAGATTTCGCTGCCGACCCGGTAGATCTTGAACCGAAGCTCGCCGACCTCGGCCCCCGGAGGTTCGTACAGATTCATACCGAGCGGGCCGTCAGGCTGAAGTGCCTCCATTCGCCGGATATCCGAGACGGCGAGTCGAGCCGGGAAATCTTCTTTGTAAGCCTCAGGGAACGCGTCGTGATAGCGCTTCATCAGCGCGACGGCCTGCGCCTCGCCAACATTCTCATGAAGTGCATCCGCCAGATCGTCGTCCCAAGTTCGCGTAGCTTGCGTCAGGCGCGCTTCAAGGATCTCTTCATCGACGCGCGGGATGGTGGTACCGGGCTTGCCGCGCACGACGTAGTGGAGTCGGGCCAGCACAGATTCGGACACCCTGGCTGTGTAGTCAGCACTCTCGGCACCGAACGTCTCAAGGAGAATCGCCTCCATCGCCAGACGCACTTGAGTGGTGTAGCGGTCACGCGGCAGATAGACGAGAGCTGATGCGAATCTTCCGTACACGTCGTAGCGCAGGAACAAGCGAACCTGGCGCCGCTCTTGCAAATGCATGATGCTGAGTGCGATCGGCAATAGCTCATCGACGCTCATCTGAAAGATCTCGTCGCGCGGATAGGTCTCGAGGATCTGCAACAGGTCTTTGCCGCTATGGCTCATGGCCGCGAATCCGCTGGCTTCGAGAATGGTCTTCACCTTGCGACGCAGCACAGGAATGCGCGTGACGCTCTCGCTATATGCCGAGGTGGTGAAGAGCCCAAGGATCCGCCGCTCGCCCGAGACGTTTCCCTCGTCATCGAAGGTCTTGATTCCGATGTAGTCGAGATAGGCGGGCCGATGAACGGTGGACCTGCTGTTGGCCTTGGTCAGGATCAGGAGTTGCTTTTCTCGCGCTTTCGCGCGTACCTCCGGTGGAAGCTTGCTGAACGCTGCGGACTCCGCGTGATCACCGCGCAATAACCCCAGACCGGTGCCGGGCCTGGTGATGAGTACGTCTTCGCCGTCATGCTCCTGCAGCTCGTACTCGCGGTACCCCAAGAACGTGAAGTGCTCGTCGATCAGCCACCGCAAGAGCTCCCAGGTGTCAGCGACCTCTTCGGCGGGCAGTTTCGGCGGGTGCTCATGAAGCTCATCAGCGAGTCGCTGCGCAGCCTCACGCATCTTCGCCCAGTCCTCGACCGCGTCACGGACGTCGCGGAGGACGTCCTTGAGTTGACGTTCGAGTGAGCGCATGCGTGCTGGATCAGAGATGCGGTCGATCTCCAGATGCATCCACGACTCAGGGATCGCATCCGCAACCTGCCGCTCTTCCCTCGTCAGGAGCATCCTCTGCAGCTCGCCCGTGAGCGTCCGCTGGACAATGAACTGAGGGTGCACGACCAGGTGCAGGGACAATCCGTCCTGCGCCAGGGCGGAGGTGATGGAGTCGACGAGGAAGGGCATGTCGTCGGTCACCACCTCGACGACGGTGTGAGCCGAAGTCCAACCGTGGCTCTCTAAGGTGGGGTTGAAAACCCGGATCTTGGCAGTGCCGACCGGGCGGTCCAACGCCAGCCTGCGCTGAGCGACCGCGGCCCCAAACACATCGACCGGGTC
Organism: Actinomycetes bacterium; assembly: GCA_045807485.1. Taxonomy (GTDB): domain Bacteria; phylum Actinomycetota; class Actinomycetes; order JAHEKZ01; family JAHEKZ01; genus JAHEKZ01. The sequence continues at coordinate 305 of JBJMHG010000144.1, read as the reverse complement.
ACGCCCTACCAGGCCTTCGTCGGATACATGCCGGTAATACGACTTCAGAAACGGGGCCAGATCGGGCAGGTCGTCGACCGAGCGCTCGGCCTCGGCAATTGCTCGGCCGATCAGGTCGGACTTGGCAACTCCTGAGTTGCTCAGCATGGACGAGCGTGCTCCCGTTCCGTGGGTTCGGCCGGGACCTCAGCCTACCTGCCAGCCCTGCGAGCCTCAGACGTACTTGCCGGTCTGGCTGTCTCGGCTTCCGTACCCGAAGTACTCCCCTTCGAAGACTTTCGGCGGAACGTGGGTTTCCTTGATCG
>JBJMHG010000143.1:0-26855 GCA_045807485.1 Actinomycetes bacterium | reverse complement strand
AGAACGACGGCTCAAATGCCACGTGTTCGCGCGGCAGTGGCACCGCATCAGCCACCAGGGCTCCGGTGGCTCCGGGTATGGGCTCCTCATTCGACCCGTAGACCTCCATGACCACCACGTCGTCGGCCAGCCCCAGCGCCTGCCCCAGCTCACGGTGGAACCGCAATGTTCGCGTGTATCGCAACGGCTGGAACGCCACGATCAACCGGCCTTTGCCCACGATCTGCCGCGCCGCCGTGAGCGTTGCGCGCAGTTCGCTGTGGTGGTGCGCGTAGTCGTCGTACAGGCGAACTCCGTTGACCTCACCCTTGAACTCGAACCTGCGGCGCGCACCGCTGTAAAGCGCCAGACCTTCGATCGCTTGCGTTGTTCCTACGCCCAGCTCGACCGTGATGGCCAGCGCCGCTGCCGCATTCAGAACGTTGTGCATGCCGAGCACCTGCAGCGAGACGTCGGGGAGGCGACGACCCTTAAGGACCGGTTGGAACCACCCCCCACGAGCATCGAGCGCGACATCGGTGACCCGCAGGTCGGCGTCGTCAGCTTCCCCGTACGTCAGCACCCGGCGGCCGATCTTTCGCGCAGCCTCCGCGGTTCGTGCGGCTCCCGGATCATCACAACAAGCAATGACGAGGCCGCTTTGCGGAACTCGCGCGACAAACTCTTCGAAGCCGGCCTCGATCGCGGCGGCATCACGCCAGTAGTCCAGATGGTCCGCCTCCACATTCGTGATGACGGCCACCTGCGGCTCGAGCACGAGGAACGAACCGTCGCTTTCATCGGACTCGGCAAGGAACACTTGTCCCGTACCGGCGTGCGCATTGGTTCCGGTTTCGTTCAGCTGCGCGCCGATGTAGAACGAAGGGTCGACCGAGCAGTGCTGGAGAGCCACTGCAGCCATCGATGTCGTCGTTGTCTTGCCATGAGTCCCGGCAACGACGACTGACTTGTAACCGCGCATGCAATAGGCCAACGCCTCCGCGCGGTGCAGAACGCGGATCCCTCGCGCCCGGGCAGCCACCAGCTCAGGGTTGGCGTCAGCGATCGCAGTGGACACGATCACGGTGTCGGTGGCAGGAAGGGACTCCGGCGATTGACCGATATGGACGGTGGCACCAAGAGCTCGAAGCGAGGCGACAACGCGAGATTCGCGCAGCTCGCTTCCGGTCACCGGTACACCGCGGGCACAGAGCATTCGCGTGAGCGCTGACATGCCAGCACCAGCAACGCCTATCAAGTGCACTCTGCCCAGCTCTTTCAGTGGCGAAGGCGTTGCCGGGACCACGGCGCGTCGGCTGCTCACGACGCCGCCGCAGCCTGTAGCACCAGTGTCGCAAGACGTTCGTCTGCATCACGAGCGCCGAGTGAAAGTGCCGCTGCACTCATCGTTGAGAGCCGGTCGGCGTCCAGGATGAGGCTACCGACGAGATGCTCGACGACAACCGCGTTGAGCTCGTCGTCGCGAACGATGACGGCGGCCCCGCTGCGCACCATCGGTTCGGCGTTGACGGCCTGCTCGCCGTTGCTGTGCGGATAGGGAACGAAGACTGCGGGCAATCCCACTGCGGCGAGCTCGGCGCAGGTCATCGCGCCCGAGCGCGCCAGCACGAGGTCAGCCGCGGCGTAGGCGAGATCCATGCGCTCGACGTACTTCAGCACGACGTACGGAGGATCGTCTGACTTGGTCTCGATCGAAGCCTCGTTCTGGGGGCCAACGGCATGGATTATCTGGACGCCTGACTCCAGCAGGCGTCGGGCAGAGCCCTGCATCGCGTCGTTGATGGTCTTGGCCCCCTGCGATCCTCCAAAGACCAGAAGGGTGGGTCGGCCGGCGTCGAGACCGAATGCGTCCAGTGCCTGCTTGCGCAGCGCCTCACGGTCAAGTGTCGCGATGCTGCGGCGCAATGGGATGCCAACCAGCTGGGCATGCGGCAGATCGTCGATCGTGGCGGGCACGCTGACCGCTACAAATGGCGTGAACCGGGCTCCGATGCGGTTGGCGACGCCGGGACGTGCATTGGCCTCGTGGACTACGTAGGGCACTCGACCTCGCCGCGCCGCGATGTAGGCGGGCAGGGCGACATAGCCACCGAACCCCACCACCACGTCAATACTCTCGGCGGTCACGACTTGTCTGACGGCACGGACGGCTGACCACATGCCAGGTGGGACACCGAACCACTTCCGCCAGTTCCCTCTTGGCATGCTGACTTTCGGGATCAGCCTCAGCGCGTAGCCCCGAGCAGGTACCAGCTGGGTCTCTAGACCAGTTTCCGTGCCCAGAGCAGTGATGAGTGTCCCGGGGCGACGGCGTACCAGCGCATCTGCCAGCGAGAGAGCGGGCTCGACGTGCCCCGCAGTGCCACCACCTGCGAGCAGGACTCGGAGCGGTCGTGACGCCACCAGAGGTGACGCGTGATCGCTCACGTTGCGCGAGCCCCGGCACCCGTGCGAGACCGATGCACCTGACGCCACCATCTCCGACGACGCGCTGCCAACGCTTGTCGTGCACCGGGGAGGTCACGAGCAAATGACAGCAGCATGCCGAGCCCGAACATCGTGGCCAAGAGTGCCGATCCCCCGTACGAGACCAGTGGCAGCGGAACTCCGGTAATCGGCACGACGCTCAAGACTCCGCCGATGTTGATAATCATCTGGACCCCGATCCAAACCACCATGGCGCCCGCGGCGAACCGGACGAAGAGGTCGTCGGTCGCCAGTGCGATCCGGAGTGCCCCGAGGATGAGCGCGCCGAACAGCAGCAGCACCGTGATCGTGCCGACCAATCCGAGCTCTTCACCGATGATCGCGAAGATGAAGTCGGTGTGAGCTTCGGGCAAGGCGCCCCACTTCTCGCGGCTCGCACCGAGACCGACGCCCCACCAACCCCCAGATGCCAAAGCGAACATGCTGTGTGCGGCTTGCCAGCCGGCACCTTGGTAGTCGGCGAACGGGTCGAGGAATGACTGGAGTCGCGACAAACGGGTGCTTCTCTCAAAGATCATGAGGAGCACCAGAACCAGCACAGGTGTCGCGAGGCCGAGAAACACTCGCATCGGCGCGCCGGCGATGAAGAGCAGACCGGCCACGATCGCCATGAGGATCAAGGACGTGCCCAAGTCACCACCCAGCAAGATCAGGCCAACCACCAACGCGGACACCGGCACAAGTGGAATGAGAACGTGCTTCTGCTGGTGGAGCAGTTTGCGTTTTCGGGTCAGCAGGTCTGCACCCCAGACAACCAGGGCCAGCTTCGCCAGTTCGGCAGGTTGGATGCGGAAAGGCCCGCCCACATCGATCCAGTTCTGGTTGCCGTTGACACTCACACCGATCCCGGGCACCAGAACCAGTACCAAGAGAACGAGCGCAACAACGAGAAGCGGAAAAGCCAGCCGTCGAAACCACCGAGTTGGAAGTCGACTTGCGACGACGAGGAGCGGCACCCCGACAGCGGCGAACAACGCCTGTCGCTGACCGATCACCCACGATGAACCGCTCGACGCGTACGACTCGACACTGGACGCCGAGAGCACCATCACCAGGCCAAGAGCGGTGAGCATGACGGTGCTGCCCAGGACGAGGTAGTACGGCGCTAACGGCCTGGCCAACGCGGCACGCGCCGATCCCATGACTGAAGGTCGGGTTGTTGAAGCCTGCGGAGGGGAAGTGACCGACATGCCTATTGCCTCAGCGTTGCAGGCGAGCGACGGCCTCCGCAAAAGCTCGACCGCGCGCTCGGTAGTCGGTGAACTGATCCATGGACGCGCACGCGGGCGCCAGCAACACGACGTCGCCAGGCTGTGCAGCAGCGGCAGCGGCGCGAACGGCATGTTCCATGGGCTCAGTCTCCCCGGCTGGTATGGCGATCAGCGGCACATCTGGTGCGTGTCGTCGGGCCGCCTCAGCCAATAGCAGCTGATCCGCACCGATTAAGACCACCGCGCGAAGTCGCTCTCGGTGATCGCGGAACAGGCCGTCGAACCTTCCGCCCTTGGCCAGTCCCCCCGCGATCCACACCACGTTCGGTTCGGCAGACAAGGCAACGTCGGCGGCATGCACGTTCGTCGCTTTGGAGTTGTCCACGTAGCGAACCCCTGAGGTGACCGCCACGGTTTCGCCTCTGTGGTCGGCCATGGTGAAGCCAGCTGCGGCTTGCCGTACGGCATCGATGCTGACGCCGTACGAGCGAGCCAAGGCCGCCGCCGCCAGTGTGTCCGCGACAAGGTGAGGCGCGTCACTACTGAGGGCCTCAGCCGCGACCAGCTCTAGCGCGTGTGTCGCGCGCTCGGCGCCGAAGGCGCGGTCAACCAGCACGCCATCAACGACACCCATCATCGACCGCTTCGGGACCCCCAAGGTGAATCCGACCGCACGGCAACCCTCAACCACGTCTGCTGCCTCGGCGAGTCGTTCAACCTTGGCGTCGTCGTGGTTGTAGACGATCGTTTGCTGCGTTCGGTTGAAGATCCGAGCTTTGTCCTCGACGTACGCGTCATAGGAACCGTGCCAATCGACATGGTCGGGTGCCAGGTTGAGCAGGGCGGCAGAATGTGCTGAGACGCCTGACGTGAAATGCAGCTGAAAGCTCGAGAGCTCGACGACGAACACCTCAGGCGTCGGCTCGACGAAGATCGCCTCAGCAAGTGGTAGCCCGATGTTGCCCGCTGCAAGGCTGGCCTGACCGTTGTGCCGGAGCATGGAATCGACCATCTGCACCGTCGTCGTCTTTCCGTTCGTGCCTGTGACGGTCAGCCAAGGCACAGCTGGGGGTCTCAGCTGCCACGCCAGCTGCTCGCCGCTCCAGGTGGTGGAGGCCTGAGTGCTGGCGATCCAGGGGTGGTTCGGCCGCAGCCCCGGGGAGGGCACCAAGAGATCGCCGCCGATGACGACATCATCGGAAACACCAAGTCGTACGCGGGCTCCGAGGGCGTCCAAGATCTCGGCCCGCCGGGATCGCACATCACCCTCAAGCGGTGTCTCAGCGTCAATCACCTCGACGTGTGCACCAACGCGCAGCAAGGCGTCGGCTGCTGCGAAGCCAGAGCTGCCGAGACCAGCGACGGTCGCGGAGACTGCCGACCAGTCGGCGAACCGGTCAGCAGTCGACAGCCAGTTCGACATCGGGTTCACCCGACGCCGCCTCCGCCGAGCCACTCGGTGTAGAACAGGACGAACCCAAGCCCGGTGAACATTCCCGACACGATCCAGAACCGCGTGACGATCAGTACCTCGGGCCAGCCCTTGAGTTCGAAATGATGCTGAATTGGCGACATCAAGAACACCCGTCTACCGGTCGCCTTGAAGGACGCAACCTGGATGATCACCGACGCCGTGATCATCACGAACAGCCCGGCGAGTACTGGAAGCAACAGTTCAGTCCGGGTGCAGATGGCGATCCCAGCCATGGCGCCGCCGAGCGCCAGAGAACCCGTGTCACCCATGAAGATTCGCGCAGGCGAAGCGTTCCACCACAAGAAACCAAAGCATGAACCCATGACCCCGGCGGCTATCACGGCCAGGTCTAGTGGATTGCGCACTTCGTAGCAGTTGGGCAGCACGATGTCCGCACAACGTTGGTTGTACTGCCACAGACCTACCGTGACGTAGGCACCAAACACCATCGAGGCTGCGCCAGCAGCGAGTCCATCGAGACCATCTGTGATGTTCACGGCGTTCGACGTGGCCGCAACCATGAACCAGACCCACAGCACATAGATGACGATCGGGAGGGACAGCCACGCGATGTCGCGGACGAACGAGATGTACTGAGTAGCAGGTGTCAGTCCGTCGGTGTTAGGAAACTGGAGTGCCAAGACAGCGAAGCTGATTGCCACAGCCGCTTGCCCGATCAGTTTGGTCTTGGCTCTCAAACCCGTGGACCGGCGTCGGAAGATTTTGATGTAGTCGTCTGCGAAGCCGACCGATGCCAAACCGATCATCAAGAAGAGCACCAGGAGGGCAGAGGCGCTTGGGCCGCTACCGGCCACGGCGTGCGCGATGGCATAGCTGACCACGGTGCCGGCCACGAGCACGACGCCGCCCATCGACGGCGTGCCCTTCTTGTCCGCGTGGTCGGGGACCGCGTATCCAAGCTCTTCAGCGTCTCGAATCGATTGTGCATACCCCCGAGTGCGTAACCACTTCGCCCACCACGGTGTCGCAGCGAATGAGAACACCAGGCTCGCGATGACGGCGATCAGTACCAGCTTCACGCGGGCACCTCAGCCAGCAGCGCCGCGGCGATGACCTCGAGGCCTGCAGCCCGCGACGCCTTCACCAAGACGACGTCGTCGGGCTGAAGCTGGTCGCGGAGAACCTGCAGTGCCGCGTCGGCGTCCGAAACGTACATCGACTCTTGACCCCATGACCCCTCGAGCCCGGCTGCCTGGTGAATCGGCCGAGCGCCTTCGCCAACGACCACCAACCGTTGCACATCCAGGCGCACAACCAGACGACCGATCGCGTCGTGTTCGGCAGCAGATGTGTCCCCCAGCTCGAGCATCTCGCCCAACACAGCCCAACACCGCCGTCCGTGGGCGATCTGCTTCAAAGACTTCAGCGCAGCCCGCATCGACTCAGGGCTGGCGTTGTAGGCGTCGTTGATGACGACCAGGCCGTCTGATCTGTTCGCCACCTCCATTCGCCACTTGCTGCGCGGCTCTGCGGCGCTGAGGGCCGCTGCCGTGGCACGAGGTTTGAGGCCCAACGCTTCGGCGACAGCGGCAGACGCGAGAGCATTCGGGATCGCCTGGGCGCCTACGTATTTCAGGGTTACCGGTGCAGAACCCGATGGGGTGGCGAGCTTGAAGCTTGCGCGGTCCAACTCATCCGCTGTGATCGCGTGTGCAGTCACCTGGGCGTTGGACCCGAATCCAAACCACAAGACTCTTGCGCGGGTCGCGCTAGCCATCGCCGTGACGTAGGCGTCATCACGATTCAAGATGGCGATGCCATCAGCTGGCAGTGCCTGCACCAACTCGGCCTTTGCTTGCGCGATGGACTCTTGGCTTCCGAACTCGCCGATGTGGGCGGTCCCCACGCCGAGCTCGACTCCGATGTGCGGTGGTGCCACTCCGCACAGGTACGCGATGTGACCCTTTCCGCGGGCACCCATCTCGAGAACGAGGTAACGCGTCGACTCATCGGCTTCCAACACCGTCAATGGAAGCCCGAGCTCGTTGTTGAAAGATCCCGGTGGCGAGACCGTTGGACCGTGGGAGCTGAGGACTGTCGCAGTGAGATCTTTGGCAGTCGTCTTACCGACCGATCCGGTGATGGCGATGACGGTGAGATTCGGAAGCCGACCGAGGTGATAGCGCGCCAACGCTCCGAGGGCAACGAGCACATCAGGAACCACGATGGTGGGCGCTTCGGTGTCAGTGCTTGCGAGTACTGCCACGGCCCCAGCACTCATGGCGTCAGCGGCAAAGGTTCGTCCGTCCACCCGGTTCCCGGCGATCGCCACGAACAGCGAACCGGAGGTCACCAGCCGCGAGTCAGAACAGACGTCTGTTGCCAGGGTGTCTGGCTCGGCATCGATGAGGGTGCCACCGACGGCTGTGGCAACCTCGCCCAGCGTCGTAGCGATCACGTTGGCTCCAGGTGCGGTTGTACCCGCTCCCAGGCCGCCAAGAGCTCGACTCGGTCGTCGAACGGCGTCACGACGCCATTCACCTCCTGACCAGTCTCGTGGCCCTTGCCGGCCACCAGCACCACGTCACCGCGGCGTGCTCGACGGACTGCGGCCTCGATGGCGTCCCTCCTGTCACCGACGACTACTACTTCAGCTCGCTGCTGTTGCGGAACGCTCTCGGCACCTGCGAGTACAGCCTGCCGGATGCCTTCTGGGGCCTCACTGCGCGGGTTGTCGTCGGTGATCACCACGATGTCCGCCTGCCGAGCTGCGACCTCCCCCATCGGCCCACGCTTGGTCGGGTCACGATCGCCGCCGCACCCGAAAGCGATGATGACCCGCCCCTGTCCGTCTGGGCGCACCGCATCAATGGCGCGCGCTAGTGCGTCCGTTGTGTGGGCATAGTCGACGACGAGGGCGACGTCGGATGGGCCGACCCTTTCCATCCGACCGGGAACGCCTGTGCATCGCGCGATGCCACGAGCAGAGGCGGCCCAGTCGATTCCCGCCCGTTCGAGCATGACTTGTGACAGGGCGGCGTTCGAGATGTTGAACCGTCCGATGAGCGCGACCTCGCAGGGTCGAACCTCATCCCCGGGCCCTTGCAGCTCGTAACGGTATCCGCCGACCGAGCGCTCTCGAATGTTGGTGATCTGCCAATCTGCATCGGCAGCCAGACCGAGGGACGTGACCGGCACCTGGGCACCTGCGAGAATTCGCCGCCCACCCTCGTCGTCGATGGTGACGACCGCCTGTCGGCTGTGATCTCGACCGAAGAGCTGGAGCTTGGCAGCGAAGTACGCTTCTTCGGTTCCATGAAAGTCGAGGTGATCGACGCTGAGCTGGGTGAAGCCCACGACGTCGAACGCCAATCCGTCTACACGTCCCATGGCAAGTGCGTGACTCGAGACCTCCATCGCGACAGCGCTGACGCCTCGCTCACGCATGACGGCGAGCAGAGCATGTAGCTCGGTTGCCTCCGGTGTCGTCTTGGAAGTCTCGAAGCTGACTCCGTCGATGACGGTGCCGACGGTTCCGACCAGACCGGTTCGGTGTCCGGCTTCACGCAAGCCCGACTCCAGAAGGTAGGTGGTTGTGGTCTTTCCATTCGTACCCGTAACGCCCATCATCAGCAGGTCGTCAGCAGGTCGTCGATAGATCTCCGCTGCGACGTCTCCCACGCGTCGACGCGGAGCTTTCACGACAACGCAGCCGACGCCTTGCGGCACGAGCCCTCTGCCGGCTTCGTCGGTCAATACCGCCACGGCTCCCGAGGACACGGCTTGATCGCTGAACCGCGCACCATGCACCCGCTCACCAGCAAGCCCAATGAACAGGTCGCCTTCGCGCACATCGCGCGAGTCCAAGGTGACCCCGGTCACTTCGACATCGGCTGCGTTGCCCGCTTCAAACCCAAGCCGCTGGCACACCGATGCGAGCGATATGGCGTGCGGAGTTGGCCGCGGGATGTCTCGGTGGGCGTCCATAGAAGAGCCCTAGGGATTGAAGGTCAACCGCATCGACGGAGGCTTGTCGGGTGTCGGGGGGATCTGCTCACTCTGCAGCGCGAATGAGGTGACCCGCTTGAACACCGGACCACCGAGCACGCCGCCGTAGTGACCATTCACGGGATCTTGCAGAGTCACTGACACCACGACAGCGGGTTTGTCGGCGGGAGCGAAGCCGATGAAGGACGCCGTGTAGCCGCCGCCTACATAGCAGCCGCACGCGTCGTTGACACGCTGGGCCGTTCCCGTCTTGCCGGCCACCCGGTAACCGGGGATCTGAGCCATGGGGGCTGTTCCCACGTCTGAAACCACGGTCTCCATCATCTTGCTCAGTGTCTTCGACGTCTTCGCAGTCACCACTCGAGTACGGTCCGGCGGAGCCGCTGGGGTGAACTGCCCCTCGGCGTCGGTGGTGCCAGCGACGAGGGTCGGATCGACTCGGACCCCGTTGTTGGCAATGGTCGCGAACACTGAAGTGGCCTGTACGGCGTTCACAGACATGCCCTGGCCGAACGGAATAGTCGCTGCGTTCGTCGGACCCCAGTCCTTCACATTCGGAAGTAGGCCCGCACTCTCGCCGGGGAAGTCGAGCCCGCTGGTCGATCCCATTCCGAACTTGCGTAGATAGCTGTAGAGGGCTTGGTTGCCCAACCGCTCCGCAATGAGCACCGCACCGATGTTGCTCGACTGCGCCAGAACACCCGTTGCGGTGAGGTGAAGGGTTCCGTGTGGGTCGTGGTCGTTGATCGTCGCACCACCGCGGACGATGGTCGGGGGGACCGTGATCGGAGTGCTGGGGCGCACGGCGCCGGCGTCCAGCGCAGCCGCCATCGTCATGACCTTGCTGGTGCTGCCGGGTTCGTAGATATCGCTGACTGCTCGATTCCCGCGGTCCGCATCGGGGGCCGCGGTGGGGTCGCTCGGGTTGAAGGATGGATACGTGGCCAGTGCACGAACCTCGCCGGTTCGTGGGTCCATCACAACGACGGTTCCGTTTTGCGCGCCTGACTGCTTGACGGAGGCCCGGATCGCGCGCTCAGCGATGAACTGAATGTCACTGTCTATGGTCAGCTGCACGTCGACGCCCGACACGGGCTCGTCGGTCTGCGACTCACCGCTGGGGATCTCGCGTCCACCAGCACCTGATTCGTAGGTCATGTGACCGTCGTGGCCCGCCAGCTCTTGGTCGAGCCCGTACTCCAGGCCGCTGAGCCCGTGACCGTCCGAGCCCACGAACCCCAACACCGCTGCCGCCAGCGAACCCTGGGGGTAGACCCGCTTCGCTGTGGGTTGGCTGTAGATACCGGGAAGCCTCAGGGCTGACACCTTGTCCCACGTTCTCGGCGACACCGATCGTTCGACGTAGGCGAACACCTCGTTGCCGTCGAGCCGGTCACGAAGCACACCAACCGGTTCGTTCAGGACCGGCGCCAGGGCCGCAGCAACCGCAAGCGGATCGGGGATCTGAGTCTGGTCGGCGGTGACGTCAACAGCCTCCACGGTGGTAGCCAGTGCGACGCCGTCAGCGTCAGTGATCGATCCTCGTGTGGCGGGAATCGTGACGGTGCGCAGCCTCTCTTGCTCCGCGGTTGCGGCATAGGCGGCCGCTTCGACACCTTGCAGCTGCAGTAGCCGTCCCATGAACAGCGACATGACGATCGCGACCAGGATGCCCACGGCCATCAACCGCCTGCGCGGATCAGCCGAACGTCGAGGCGGCGTCACTGATCTGCTCCTCCATGGTGTCCGCCGTCGTTCTTGCCCTGGTCACTCTTGCCTTGATCACTCTTGCCCTGGTCAGTCTTGCCCTGGTCTCCGGTGTTGCTCTTGTCGCCACCGGAGTCGTCACCGTTGCCCGTGCTGCTACCGCCGGTGGTGGCAGGGTCGCTCGATCCAACCACGGGCGTGGGCTCGATCTGTGCAGCCGCCGGCACCGGCTCGCCGAGAATCTTGCCGTCCGAAGCCCGTAAGAAGGCCGGGTTCTGTGACGCCACCATCCCTAGCTTCTGGGCCTGCCGTGCCAACCGTTGCGGTGCGGCGAGTTCGGAGGCGCGCTGCTGCAGGGCCTGCTCGCGATCGACCAGGCTGCCCACTCGGTCATTGAGGGTGTGCAAGGTGAACGATCCCTGCGCCAGCAGGGTGTTGAGGAGAAGCAGCGCACCTAGACCGAGAGACAACAACATGACCACTGCCACGACGAACGGTGCCCGCGCTGGTGCAGTTCGGGTCGGAACCGCGCGGACCGGTGGACGGGGACGGCGGGGAACCTGCCGACCAGGTTGGGTTCGTGCCGGTGCGGCAGCCCGCCCCCGGCCTGGCAGTGTGGCGGTGCTCATGCGGCTTCCCTGATTCGCTCAGCAGCTCGCACGCGTACCGACATAGCCCTGGGGTTGGCTTCGATCTCGTCCTCGCTGGCTCGCTCTGCCCCGCGAGTGAGCAGACGCAACTCGGGACCGCGTCCTGCGACTGGGAGTCCCTCCGGCACGTCATCACGCAAGCCCTGAGCAAGGGCCTGTTTGGCGATCCGGTCCTCCAGCGACTGGTACGACATGACCACGATGCGCCCATGCACTGCCAACGCATCGATGGCCGCGGGAAGCGCGCGTTGCAGCGCCCCGAGCTCGTCGTTGACCTCGATGCGGAGCGCCTGGAACGTGCGCTTTGCGGGATGTCCGCCCTCGCGCTGGGCCGGCGCGGGAACCGATGCTCGAATCACCTCAACCAACTCGGCGCTCGAGGCCAGCGGTCTGGAGTCCACAATGCGTTGGGCGATTCTCCTTGCGAACCTCTCCTCGCCGTATTGGCGAAGTACCCGTGCGAGCTCAGCGGCTGAGTAGCCGTTGACGACGTCCGCGGCGGTGAGGTCTGAGGTCGGATCCATCCGCATGTCGAGTGGTGCGTCGTACGAATAGGCAAACCCACGTCCCGCATCGTCGAGCTGCATCGACGAGACGCCAAGGTCGAAGAGCACTCCCTGAACGCGCGGAAACCCGAGCGCACCGAGGACTGCGTCCAACTGGTCGTAGACGGCGTGGATGAAAGTGGTGCGGCCGGCAAAGTCGGCCAAACGGCTCTCGGCGAACCGCAGTGCCTCAGGGTCTCGGTCGATGCCGACCAAACGCGCTTGAGGGCACGATGCAAGCAGCGCCGAGCTGTGCCCGCCCAGTCCCACGGTGGCATCGACCAGGATCGCCCCCGGCTCCTGGAGTGCTGGGGCCAGCAGCGCCACGATGCGGTCGGCCAGCACAGGAAGGTGCTCAAAAGCATCGCCGCGACTAGAGCCGTGGCTCATATCGGTCTCGCCGCACTGGCAACGATGACGATCGCAGACGACACGACGGCCGTGATGGTCACCGCCGCCGGTAGCGCGAGCCTCAGGGGCAACCCTCCGTCGGCTCGAACCCGCGTGATCGGAGAACTCAAGTGGTGACGTATGCGCCGACTCAACGCGCCAGCCGCGCTCACAACACCGATTCGGCGAATCGGCGTCATCCCCACGATGCCACTCATGCTCGACCCTTCACGTGCGGCTGGACTACTGACCTTGCTCGCTGCCTTGCGCCTTGCTGAATGCCTTGTTTGCCCGGTAGGTGCCCTACTCGACCTGGTCTTCCTCCGCTGGTCGTCCTGGCACCGGGGAAGGTGCGCCAGCGCGACAAGCGGCGGAAGACCACGACGAGCAGACTCAGATTCCCGGCAGCACCTCCTCGCTCAAGTCGGCGTAAGCGTCTTCGGTGCTGGCCCGGTACTCCGACCAGCGCGCGGAGTCCCAGATCTCGACGCGTGCTCCTGCGCCGATCACTGCGCACTCCTTCGACAAGCTCGCGTACTGACGCAGCGTGGGCGGAATCGTGATCCGACCTTGGCGGTCGGGCAGCTCATCGGACGCGCCGGACAACAACAAACGGATGTAGTCACGCGCCCGCTTGTTCGACAGCGGGACTGAGTCGAACCGGTGCGTGTACTCGACAAACTCTTGGCGCGGGAAGACGAAGAGCGCGTGCTCCTGGCCCTTCGTGATCACCAGCCCCCCCTGCAGCTCGTCGCGGAACTTGGCGGGGAGAAAGAGGCGGCCCTTGTCATCGAGCTTGGGGTAGTGCTCGCCCAGGAACATCCCGGCCACCTCCCCGCTCCTCGCTCATCCACGATTCGCCACAGTACCCCACTTTCCCCCACGGTCAATCATTTCGGCCTCCGCTGTCCATACCTTTAGCCCCGAAGATCCAGGTCATCGCCGTGGTGTGAAGTGGAGCACCATGATCGGCAGTGCTGCCGGAGTCTCGGCGGCTTACCCTTACGTTCTGACCGCATGACGTGCCGTTCCCGGCCACGCCCTGACCAGGAGGCTCAGTGACCGCCGCCATCGGCTCCACTCCCCCACCGGCCGATGACGTAGTTGACGCCGTGCGTGACCGGGACGCGGACGACGAGCTGTCCCGCCGAGGTACCGAGATCGGTGACGCCGTCGCCAGCGTCATCGAAGGCAAGCCCGAAGCGATCCGCCTCGCCCTGGTCGTTCTGCTGGCCGAAGGCCATCTCTTGATCGAGGATGTTCCGGGAGTCGGCAAGACGATGCTGGCCAAGTCGCTGGCGCGTGCACTCGACTGCACAGTGCGTCGCATCCAGTTCACGCCTGACCTGCTTCCGAGTGACATCACCGGGGTCAGCGTGTTCAACCAAGAGTCGCGCGACTTCGAGTTTCGCCCCGGCGCCGTCTTCGCCAACGTCGTGATCGGGGATGAGATCAACCGTGCGTCGCCGAAGACTCAATCGGCGCTTCTGGAAGCCATGGAAGAGCACCAGGTCACCGTTGACGGCTCTACCTATCCGTTGGCGACACCGTTCATGGTGGTGGCGACACAGAACCCGATCGAGATGGAAGGCACCTACCCGCTGCCCGAAGCCCAGCGAGACCGCTTCATGGCTCGACTGTCCATGGGGTATCCCGACCCAGCTGACGAGATCGCGATGCTCGCATCACACGGCGCGCACCGACCGCTCGAAGACATCAAGCCGGTCGCCTCCGCTCAGGACGTGGCAGCACTCATCGAGCAGGTTCGCGGCGTCCACATCGGAGAGCCAGTTCACCGGTACGCAGTAGACCTGGTGGGCTCCTCACGTGAGCATCCAGATCTCCGGTTAGGCGCATCGCCCCGGGCAACGTTGCAACTGGTCCGCGCCGCCAAGGCTTCAGCCGCGCTCGACAACCGCGACTACGTGATCCCTGATGACGTTCGCTCATTGGCCGTCCCGGTCTTGGCGCACCGAGTGCTGCTGACCGCCGAGGCGCAGATCGCACGACGAACCAGCCGCTCAGTCGTCGAGTCGATGGTCTCGACGACGCCGATTCCGGCGACTTGACATGAAGGCCGCGCTTACCGGGCTGACGCCGCGAGGGCGTGCGCTTCTCGCGGCTGGCGTTACTGCGTTCTTGTTGGCCGCGATGCTCGACCAGCAAGACATCATGAGGGTCGGACTGTTGGCCATGGTGCTCCCCCTGTTGTCTGCGGCGAGCGTGGCCCGCACCAGGTTCCGACTGGCCTCAGGACGCACGCTTGAGCCGGCGCGCATTCCCGCCGGTGAGTCTGCCAGCGTCACCGTGCGCGTAGAGAATGTCTCGCACCTTCCGACCGGGCTGCTCCTGATCGAAGACGGCGTCCCCTCATCACTTGGGCCGCGTCCTCGATTCGTGGTCGACCGCCTCACGCCGCAGAGCTCGCGCTCAGTGACCTACCCGGTGCACAGCAGCAGGAGAGGGCGCTACTCCATCGGTCCCTTGTCCGTGCGCCTCGCAGATCCGTTCGGGTTCTGCCAGCTGGACCGCTCGTTCCGAGGACAGCGACACCTGCTGGTCACCCCTCGCATCGAGCAGCTGCCCACCGTCGCATTGACCGGCGACTGGACCGGCACAGGCGAGAGCAGAGCTCGTTCAATCGCGTCCGCGGGTGATGATGATGTCGCCGTCCGCGAGTACCGCCATGGTGACGAGCTGCGGCGCGTGCATTGGCGTGCGACCGCCAAGACCGACACCTTGATGGTGCGCCGCGAGGAGCAGCCGTGGGAGAGCCGGGCCACCGTCCTGCTCGATGATCGCCCGGTCGCGCATGTCGGCGACTCCCCTTACACCGGTACCTTCGAACGAGCCGTTGAGGCGTCCGCTTCGATCGCACTGCACCTGTCGCATCGCGGCTACGCCGTACGTCTGGTGACTGAGGGACGCGAGGTGAGCAGCAGCAGCGCGGTTGATGGTGGCGCCGGTGGAGACCCCACCGGGTTGCTGCTCGACGCACTCGCCGTCGCCGAGCCCGACCGAGGCAGCAGCATCCATCGTCTGGTGACCTCGGTGCGGCACGGAAGCGACGGGTTGCTGGTTCTCGTCCTCGGCGCGCTCACCCTCAAAGAGGCCGACCAGCTGGCGCGAGCCCGGCACGGAATGGGTGCCACCGTCGCGATTGCGCTCGACACCGCGTCGTGGGGCACCCGGCCACGCCAAGAAGACGGGTCGGCGGCCGCCGACTTGCTGCGCGCAGCGGGTTGGGCGGTCGTGAATCTGCGTCAAGGGCAGCAGCTGGCTGACGCCTGGTCTGAGATCACGTTTGCTTCGGCGGCCCTCGCGCCCGAGGTGTCCGCGTGATTCGACGCCGAGAGTTCATCGACCAGCTCATGCCAAGCGCCGCTGCAGCTGCCGCCGTCATACTGACGACGTTTGCACTTGCTCCGACCTTGGGCGATGGCCCGTGGTTCATGGCGACCTTGGTGGCGGTCGCAACGGTCACGGTGATTGGCACGTTGTTGCGAACGCTGTCGTGGCCGCGTTGGCTCGTCACCGTCTGCCAGGGGCTTGCGTTGTTGCTCGTCATCACGTGGATGTTCGCGGGCGACATCGCCTACTTCTGGGTGATCCCCGGTCCGGACGTTTGGGACGAGTTCCGCCTGCTCGCCGAGCGCGGTCAAGAAGTCATCAACGCTGAGGTCGCACCAATCACCGTCACCGAAGGCGTCCAGTTCCTCGTGGTCGTCGGAGTCGCGCTGATCGCTTGGATCGTCGATGCGGTCGCTGTCACCTGGCGGCAAGCCACTCTCGCAGGGATTCCATTGTTGGCGCTGTACCTGGTGCCCGCGGTCGTGTTGCCCGACGGGGTGCCCTGGCCGCTTTTCCTGCTCGCCGGCGCAGGGTGGTTGCTGCTGCTGCTGACCGACGGACGCCGCGAACTGGCGAAGTGGGGGCGTCCGGTCGAAGGCGACGCTCCTTCACGCATGCATGCCGTCGGAGGAACCGGCCGCCGCCTCGGTGCTGCAGCGCTCGCGGTAGCCGTTGTCGTTCCGATCTTTCTGCCGAGCCTTGACGACGGACGTTTCGGTTTCGGCTCAGGGGAAGAAGACGGCAACGGTCCAGGATCGGCTGACACCTCCGAACAACGCGTCACCACGCTGAACCCGATCACGAACTTACGCCGCGACCTTCGTTTGGGCCCTGACAGTCCGGTGCTGACATACTCGACGACCGCGACGAGTCCTGACTACCTTCAGGTGGCCACCCTCGACGCGTTCGATGGCTTCAGCTGGCGACTTGAAGAGCTTGGCGCCAGCGCAGACCAGCAAGTTGCCGATGGAATTCCCACTCCGGAAGGTCTTTCGGACGACGTCGCCCAGTCGTCGGCGACCTATGACATACAAATCAACGGACTCGACGGCAAGCGACTGCCGACTCCATACCCGGCATCGAAGATCGACGTTGCAGGCGACTGGCGTTGGGACACTGACACGCACGACGTGTTCACCCCTGGCGACACGAGCAGCCTCGGCGTCGGATACACCGTCACAGAGCGCGAGATCTCGCCCACCGTCGAGCAGCTGACTAACGCGCCGTCCCCCACAACGCCCGACTCGACACTTACCGAGATTCCGGACAACACGGCGCTCGTGCTCAAGAATTTGCCATTCCGGATCACCAATGGCGCCAGCAGCGACTATGAACGAGCGGTGATGCTGCAGAACTGGTTCCGTACCGATTTCGACTACAGCTTGGACACGGTGGGTGGCAACGACAACGAGGCCCTGCAGCAGTTCCTGTACGACAAGTCCGGCTACTGCGAACAGTTCGCGGCGACGATGGCGTTGATGGCACGAGCGCTCGACATCCCAGCACGGGTAGTCGTCGGATACACGCCAGGTTCAGAGACCAGCGCCGGCGTGTGGCAGGTCAGTGCGCACGACGCTCACGCCTGGCCGGAACTGTGGTTCGAGGGGATCGGTTGGGTGCGCTTCGAACCCACGCCAGGTGGCGGAGATGGCGGTTCGACCCCGGTCTACGCCCCGGCTCCGCAGGAGAACGTCCAGCCAGGCAAGCCAAGTCAGAACTCCGGGCCGATCAGCCTGCGCAGGGGTGGTGGCTCGTTCAAAGTAGACGGCGGCCCGGGTCCGGGCCTTCGCGAGCTGCGAAAGGCGAACCGAGGCATCGGCGGTAGTGGCGTCACCGCCGACGGTTCACAAGGTGCCGGCGACAGTCCTACGGCATCGCGCTGGTGGTTGCTACTCACCGCACTCGTTGTCGGGGCCCTCGTGGCACTGGCGCCAATGACGGCCGAGCGGATCACGCGGCGCCGAAGGTGGAGACAACTCGCCACCGACCGTGACGCGGTAGAAGCAGCATGGGCCGACATCCTGGACGCCACCATCGACGTCGAGATCCCAGCTGCCCAAACCGACACCCCTCGAGACATTGCCGGCCGACTTCCTCAGCGCTGCCGCCTGTCCGCTGGGGCCAGCGAAGACCTGCGTGAGCTGGCGAATCTGGTGGAGCGCTTGCGCTACGCCGGGGGCGAGGTGGCGGTACCTGAGCCGACACGACTTCGCGTTATGGCCGAGGCGATCAGAACTGAGATCTTCGGGTCGCTCGCATCACGTGATCGTCGCCAAGTGGCGTGGTGGCCGGCATCAGGTCGTCAGGCGTTGGTGAAACTCTGGAATGGTCTCAACGAGCGCACAGCAGATGTCACGCGTCACGCGTCGAGTACCGCGACGGGGTGGTTTAGCCGTCACCCTCGCGGCGTCGCTCCCAGCGCTCCTCGATCCGGTTCATGAAGCCCGCCTTGCGCGCGCCGCTGCTGCCTGACTGACCGCGAGACGACGCCCCGCCCGAGGCTGGGGTTCTGCTGTGCCAACCGGAGCTCGCCCACCAACCGCTGCCAAGCATGACCAAGAATCCTGCAACGCCAAGCGGCCAGAGCGGTGCAGCAACTCCGGCAACGAGGAGAACCAGACCGAGAACGATCCCGATGGCACCGAGGACGACCTGGTGGCGGGAACGAAGAGAGCGACCGGTGCCGCGCAGAGTCGAAGCCAGCTTGGGGTCGTCGGCATAGAGCTGACGCTCCATCTGCTCGAGCAGACGCTGCTCGTGCTCGGAGAGCGGCATGGCCCCTCCTCGCGGTCGGAACTTGGCTTCAGTGGTGACGTGGTGCTGCGACAGCCTCACCGGTGTCTCCAGATCCCAGGATAAGCCCTCGCGCCGGGAGCGAAACACCACCGGGGAATCCTTGACGAATCGTCACCGATTCTTTCATCGGCAGTGTGACACCGTCGCTGGAGTCTCGCACCTCTGAGGGGCTCACGATAAGTCTCGATCGGTGCGTGGTTCGACCAGGCTCGCTGGGCGAACTGCCCCCCGGCCGAATCGCTGGGCGGCTTGGTCTGCGGCCCGCTCCGCATCACGCCAGGCCTCTGGCTGCTCATCGAAGGTCAGCTGACGGGCGACCGTAGAACCGTCCATGAGCCCCTCGGCGCGGACGCCCACCAGCCGGATCCTGGCCCGGTCGAGGCCGAGCGCCTCGTACAACCCCACCGCCGTGGTGTAGATGTCGTAAGCGATATCGGTGGGGTGCGCCAGGGTGCGAGACCGACTGATGGTGCTGAAGTCGGCGAACCTGATCTTCACCGCGATGGTGCGCGAAGCCAGGTCGTGGCTGCGAAGCTGAGAGGCGACACTCTGGGAGAGCCTCAGCAGCTCTCGTCGAACGATCTCTGGGTCGTCAACATCAACGTCGAACGTGCGGTCGCGGCTGACACTCTTCTCGGCGGCATCAGGGACCACCACCCGCTCGTCGCGTCCCCACGCGAGTTCCCACAGGTGTCGTCCGGCGGCCGGTCCGAGCGCACGCTCCAAAGTGCCGACCGGGGTATGGGCAAGATCGGCCACAGTCCGCAGTCCCAACCGGCTCAGTGTCTCTTCAGTCTTGTCGCCAACTCCCCAGAGGGCGCCGATCTGGAGCGGGTGCAAGAAGTCAACTACCTCGTCAGCAGGAACGATCAGCAATCCGTCCGGCTTGCACAGGCCCGATGCGAGCTTGGCCACGAACTTGGTTGACGCAACGCCTACCGAGCAGGTGATGCCTTGTTCGTCGTGAACCCGGGTGCGGATCAGCTCACCGATCTGCGCTGGCGAGCCCAGTCGACGGATCGAACCGGTGACGTCCAGAAAGGCCTCGTCGAGACTGAGTGGCTCGACTTCTGGGGTGATCGACCCAAAGATCGCCATGACGTTCTGCGAGATACGTGAGTACTCGGCGTGGTGCGGTTCTAAGAACGTGGCATTGGGACACAGCCTGCGGGCTCGAGACGTCGGCATGGCTGAGTGGACGCCGAACCGTCTTGCCTCGTAGGTGGCTGAAAGGACGACGCCGCGATTTCCACCGCCTGCAACGACCACCGGGGTTCCCACCAGCTCGGGATAGTCGCGAAGCTCGACGGAGGCGTAGAAGGCATCCATGTCGACATGAAGAACCGGACAGCCTGAGTCGTCGGTGGCCCCATCAGGGGCCGCGGCCTCGTGCGTCAGCGCGGGTCGACCCCGGTCGAGCTGCTGGCGGCTCACGACAGCATTCTCCTACCTGGGTGCCTCACCATCGGCGTCATCCGCCGCTGCTTCCTGGGCTGGAATGCCAGAGCTTGCGTGGTGGCGTTCCGCGGTTGACGTCGCCTCCGGCAGGTTTGACGTCGGCATATGGCGACTGTTTGAACCCGCTCGGGTGGACGAGAACGCGTCGACGGCCCATTCCGCCGGCGGTGTACCCAGACGGCTGGTCTTCACGCGCAACCGGAGCAGGCGCGCTGACCTCATCAGCGCCAAATCCTGGTGGTGGGGTGTCGATCAGATCGAGAACTGCCTGAATACCGTTCTGCTGCCACAGGTCGTACAGACCAGTGAGCTCCCAGCACCCGGTAGCTCGCAACGAGATCCCCCGAGGGCCAGTTCTTCGCACCTCACCACGGATCACCAGTAGCCACGAGTGGAACAGCGTCGCCGCGTAAGGACCTTGCGCGTCCTCGAAGAAGGTGGCATCGACCGGTCCTGTGGCGTCATCGAGCGTGACGAACACGACCCGCCGCCCTGACCGGATCGGCGGGGTCTGAGTCGCCACTTTCACCCCGGCGACCAGAATCTCGCTGCGCGACCGGCACGTGAGCAGATCCTCTGAGCGCACCGCCTCGAGAGCTCTTAGCAACGGTGTGTAGAAGTCGACCACGTGCCGACTGGCGTCAAGTCCGAGCACGTCGAGCTCGGCCCGTACCTGTTCGGCTCCGGTCATCTCTGGAAGACCTGACGGAAGGATCTGCTCGTCCGATGGACCGAGCGCAAGCGACAGCTGAGCGTTGATCGGTTGGTCTTTGGCACGAGAACGGCGCGATGCCGGCATGGCGGTCCATCGATCAAGCTCTGCGACCTGGAGCAGCAGGTCTCGACGCGTCACGCGACGACGGGCGGACGCTTGGGGCAATGAGAGATCGATGTCATGCAGATCGTCGAAGGCGCCGGCAAGGACCAAGCGCTCGACCACCGGACGAGAAATCGCCGCACGATGCCAGAAGTCAGTGAGTGACTGATAAGGCTGTCCGGCGATGATCCGGTCGACTTCGGTCTCACTGATTCCCTTGACCTCGGACAAGGCGATTCGAATGCCGTAGCCACGCGCGTCGGGAAGCAAAGGTTGATCGAGGACGCCGCGACGACGACTGACCTCGGGGTCAACTCGAGGAAGCACTCGATGAGGAGGAAGAGCCATGTCGGTGTCGAGCACTTGCACGCGCTCGACCCGGTAGCCCTGCCGCGAGAGGTTGACGTCGACCGGCAGCACCGAAATACCGAACTGTCGCGCGTCGTCGAGAATCAACCGTTTCGGATACATGCCAGGGTCGTGGGTGAGCACACCGGCAAGAAAGCTGGCGGCGTGGTGAGCCTTGAGCCAGGCTGACTGATATGTAGGCAGCGCAAACGCCGCAGCATGTGCCTTGCAGAAGCCGAACGACGCGAAAGCTCGTAGTACTTCCCAGATCCGCTCGATGGTCGGCAGGTCGTATCCGCGAACAGTGGCTTGTCGGTAGAACCACTCCCGAGTCTCGGCCTGCCCGTCTGGGTCTCCGAGCGCACGACGTTTCTCATCACCTTCAGCACGTGAGCATCCGGCGATGACGTGAAGCATGTCGATGACCTGTTCGTGGAAGACGACGACTCCGAAGGTCGGCTTCAGGACTGGCTCAAGATCTGGATGCAAGTACTGCGGCTCGACCCATCCGTGCCGAGCCCGCAGAAAGGGGTTGACCATGTCCGACTTCACCGGACCGGGCCGAAACAGCGAGATATCGGTGATCAGGTCGTCAAAAGTCTCCGGTGCAAACTTGCCGACCAGCTCGCGCTGTCCTGGTGACTCGATCTGAAAGCACCCCAACGTATGGGTCGAACGAATCAAGTCGAAGGTGGCTGGGTCGTCGAACGGTACGGCGTCCAGATCGGGGCGGTGGTCTGCTCCTTCGACCCGCCCGATCTCGTCAAGGGCGTATGACATGGCTGACTGCATACGGATCCCGAGGACATCGAGCTTCAACAGGCCGAGATGCTCGACGTCGTCCTTGTCGAACTGGCTCATGGCAAAACCCATCGCGCTCGACTCCACCGGGGTGCGGTCGAGCAAGGTGATGTCTGAGAGCAGTACCCCGCAAGGATGCAGAGCCAGATGACGGGGCAGCCCGTCGAGTCGCTCCACCAACGAGAACAACAGCGGGGTGCGGGGATCATCAGCGATTCGGCTCGCTCTGAGCTCAGGCAGCTCACGGAGGGCGTTTCGTGCGTCACGGGCCCGGATGTGCGGGAACGCCTTCGCCAGAGTGTCGACCTCTGAAGGTGGGAGTCCGAGAGCTGCACCTACGTCGCGGATCGCATGCCTGACCCGATAGGTGTCGGCCATGGAGACACACGCGACTCGGTCGGCCCCATAACGTTCGAAGATCGCGGTGTAGATGTCGGTACGACGGGCGGACTCCACATCGACATCGATATCTGGCAGCGCCTGCCGCAGCGGTGAAAGGAAGCGTTCGAACAACAAGTCGTGACGCAGCGGGTCGACTCCTGAGATGCCCAGAAGATAAGTGACCAGCGATCCAGCGCCTGACCCCCTGGCTGCCACCCTCACCTGCATCTCGCGAATCAGGTCGACCACGTCAGCCACGGTGAGGAAGTAGGTGGCGTAGTGGAGCTCAGCGATGATCGCGAGCTCGTGCTCGAGCCGTTCACGTGCTTCGCGTGATTTCTGGCCACGTTCTGGAAGACCACGTCTCGACCAGCCGACTTCGCAGCGGCGGCGGAGCACGACATCTGCAGGCGTGCCGGACGCCACTGCCTGCTGATCAACCACCTCGAGCTCAGGAAAGTGAACCGACCCCAGACCAAGGTGATCGATCGGGTCGAGTACGCACTCGTGTGCCAGCCGCTCGGTTGCCTCGAGCAGCTGGCGAGTCGTCGCTCGCTCAGTGCCCACTCCGGAAAGACGTGCCACCTCACTGGCGACCTCAGCCATCTGGGCGCTCGACTTCAAGTAGCCCTCACCGGTGCGGCGATCTATGTGTCGGATGTCGAGCGGCACCAGTCGGCGCGCGGCATCGAGCACATCGGCAACCGGGGCGTCCTCACGGCGGGCATAGCGAACCGTGTTGGTCAGCAGTGCCCGAGCACGCTGTTCGTGCGCCCACCGGAGCATCCGGCCGGCAAAAGCCGCCGATCGACCAGCAGGATCTGCACCGCGATGGTTGACCACTTCGCACCACAGCTGAGGGATCTGGCTTTGCCACAGCCGCCAACGATCAGTGGCCAGGTCAGGTCGCTGACGAGCCAACAGGCGGCCGACGTCGGAGTCGGGACCGAGCAATACCACCAACGCACCATCGGCGGCGTACTCAGCAATGAGTGGTAGGTCGACCACCGGCTGGCCTCGCCCGGTGAGCGCTTCGCCTCTGGCATGTGCTGCCGAGACCAACCGGCAGAGCGCCCCCCAACCATGTGGACCTCGCGCCAGCACCGTGACGCGTGGCGACCGCGGGTCGACAGAGCGCCCTCCCTTGACCGGAGCACGAACCGGGCGGGTATACGGCACCGGGTTAGTCGGCACGGGACCGTAGGGCCGCAGTGGCGACGTTGGTCCTCGAACGTCGGAACCGACCAGCGCCAAGTCAGTGCCGAAAACTGTGGCAATCCCGGCCGACATCGCTGCACGCGCGAACCGGACTGCGCCACGTACACCATCGCGATCGGTCAAGGCCAACGTGGTGAGACCTCGTTCAGCTGCGACCTCGACCAGCAGCTCGGGGCTGGAAGCACCGTGCCGCAACGACCAGCCGGAGGCGACGTGAAGATGCGGGAAGGACACCTGTCAGCTGACGCGTGGTAGCGAGGTCTGGTGTGGGACGCCGACCGTCGTCTCGGCCAACGCCAAGAAGGTGTCGACGTCGCGCAACAGGTCGTCAGCCTCTCGAGTGGTCACCGCGTCGAGTCCGGCCTCTGCCGCTGCCCGTTTGCCGGCTCCGGCAGCGAAGAAGGTGGCCCATTCGGACAGCTCTGGTGCGGCATGTGCCAACAGCTCCCACGCGCTCCGTGGGCCGCGGCGTCCGCCTGGCCTTGCCCGAGTCGCCAAGACCGCCGCAGCCGCTCGCAACGCCGCGAGGTGCGCCACGGCATAACGGCGACTGGCTCGCGGTTCGACTGCGGCTTCGGTCAATCCCCGGTGCGCCGCGGCCAGCAGGTCGAGGACGCTGCCGGAGGACCCACGCGGTGGGACAGATGAACCCGAGGACGAGCTCGATGATGATCGCGATCGCGTTGCGGGAGACGATGTCGTCGTCGCCATGGTGAGTGTCCTCCTCTTTTCGGTGGGCTCTTTTCAGTGGACTCTGTTCCGGTGGCAGGTCAGTTGTGTCAGTCGTAGATCGCGTGCAGGGACCAGCGCCCCGACGGAGGGTCGGGCTCGAGACAAAGGTCGAAGACCCCGGTCTGGGTGGTCTTACTGCCAGCCTCGACTCGCCAGAGCCAGCGCTCAGGGTCAGCCGGCTGTGGGGCGCGGTCGGGCCGCTCGGTGTGATGCCACCACGCGCCGGTTTCGACCCAGTGGGCCAGCACCGAGTCGACCACATAGCGCCTGCCCCGCCACCGGAACGCCATCGGTGCCTCTAGAGCTCCTAGCGGAGTGCCGGCGACCTTCGGTGGCGCCAAGGACTCGATCGCCTCGTCGATTCGTCGCACGGGAGCCCCCTTGCATGGGTCACGGGAACAGGTGGTGGACGGAACGACGAGGGTCGAGGTCGCCGTCCCGTCCAACCAACCTGGGGTGTCTACCCGGAGGTCGTGACCTCCTTCAGGTATTCGAACACATGTTCGAATACCTGAAGTAAAGCGTGCTCAGCCCGTGGGGTCAACCCCCGGCGCCTACTGTCATTTACATGTCTCGGTCCCTCGTGCCTGCGCTGGTTTCGCTGCACGTCTGGGGCGTCTCCACCCGCCAGATCCCTGCTGCCCTGGCTCGGGTCGCCGGTGATCGGTTCGCGGTTTCGGGATACCCGGGGCTGCTCTTCGCCAAGGTGCTCGGAACCGGAAACGGCATGACCTTCGCCCCTCAGGACGCCGATCCTCGGCACTGGGCTCTGCTCGCATGTTGGGACGCCCCACACGCCGCGACCACCTTCGAGCAATCACGCGTCATACGTCGTTGGGACGCCGCCAGCACCGAACGCGCACGCGTCCTCATGACCCCACTGTCCAGCACCGGCGAGTGGTCTGGACGCCGTCCGTTCGGTACGCCATCACCACATGCACAAGACGAGTCGCTCGGTCCGGTCGCCGCGATCACCCGTGCCCGCATCCGATGGAGTCAGCTCACCGACTTCTGGCGCAGCGTCCCGGACGTCGCCGCGTCACTCACGACACAGCGGGGTCTGCAATGGTCGCTCAGCATCGGTGAGGCGCCGATCGGACTGCAAGGCACGTTCAGCGTCTGGGACGACATGGCCTCGATGAATGCGTTCGCCTACGAGACTTCGAGCCACCGTCGAGCGATCGAGCGCACCCGCGAGACCGGGTGGTTCACCGAGGAGCTCTTCGCGCGCTTCCTCGTCAAGGAGATCGGCGGCACCTACCGCGGTCGTTCGGTGAAGCTCTGATGCCCACTGATCTAGTACCTCTGGTATTCACCGGTGGTTGGGCCAGCGGCATCAACCCCTACTTGGTCGTGCTGCTCGCGGGAATAGTCGGTCGAGTCAGTGACCTCGGCGTGCCCGATGCGTTGACGAGAACCGACGTACTCATCGCCGCAGCGATACTCACCGCGATCGACTTCGTCGTCGACAAGACTGCCTACCTCGACTCGACCTGGGACGCGATCAACACCGCCATTCGTCCGGTCGCCGGTGCCGCAATCGCACTGCTCATATCTGGCGACGCGTCGTCGCTTGACCAGGCTGTGCTCGCGAGCCTTGGTGGTGGTACTGCTCTGGCGTCCCACCTCGTGAAGTCTGGCACCAGAGTTGCAGTCAACACATCACCAGAGCCGATCAGCAATATCATCGTCAGCCTCTTGGAAGATGCTGCGGTATTCGTCGTTACTCTCATGGCATTCATTGCGCCGTGGGTTGCCGCTTTCATCGCAGCCGTGCTGCTCACCTGCGGAGTTGTCGTAGTCGTGATCTTCTGGAAAGCCATCACCCGATACCGTCGCTCTCGACAACGACGACGTGCACCTGAGGAACCATGAGTCTGCGCAGCTACACCGGGCCGGCGCCCACAGTTAGACCGTCCCCATTTTCGATGGGATTCGGCTGGGTATTAGTGCTCGCGACGATCGCGCTCGAGATTGCCTTTCCCCTCACTGACGAAGCCCAGCAGCCGACGCTCGCCGCTGTCACGGTGGTGACCTTCTTCCTGGCATCGCTGGTTCACGCCACGGCATGTCACCGATGGCGCGGGTTCGTCATCGTTGGCCTCGTCGTTCCTGCCATCGGTTGGGCAGTTGAACGGTCCGGATCCACTTCTGGTATTCCGTTCGGTGACTACTCATACACCGACGTGCTCGGTCCAGACCTGTTCGGCGTCCCTGCTGTCATCCCGTTGGCCTGGGCGATGATGGCCTATCCGGCGCACGTCGCCGCGTCGACGTTGGTCTGGCGGCGATGGCTGATCCCGGTCGTCACCGCCTGGTCACTGATGGCGTGGGACTTCTTCCTCGATCCGATGATGGTCGACCTGGACGCATGGCGTTGGTCGACAACCACGCCCGAAGTTCCGGGCATCGAAGGCGTCCCCATGGTCAACTTCGCCGGATGGTTGGCAGTGGGTCTGGTCATCGGTGTCGTCATGTTGGTGCTACCAGCGAACCGCGCTCCGGTAGGTCAGCCCGCAA
>JBJMHG010000142.1:0-8869 GCA_045807485.1 Actinomycetes bacterium | reverse complement strand
ACCGTTCCTCTCTGCGGCGTAAGTGAACCCAAGACCGTCCGCAGCAGGGTCGTCTTGCCGGCCCCTGACGGTCCGACAATGCCGGTGAACTGGTCGGCGTGAACGTGGAAGGTGACGTCGCGAAGGACAGGACGCGCGTCGTAGCCGACCGTCACCGCGTCCAGCGACAAGATGATTGGTCCGACGCCGGTTCTTGTCATTGCGGGTACTCCGCCTCGTCTGGTGCCACGTTGCTGGTGTCGACCTTCTGAAGCTGATTGGTGGTGCCGCCCAGCCCCTCGATCATGGTTTCGTAGTCGTACTGCATCAAGCCCAGCCAGGAATGCTCGGGGTCCCCCGGCTCGCCCGGGAGGTCATCGTCGCGCAGGGTGTCCTCGTAGCGAGCACCTGTGGCGTTGCCGATCTCTTCCAGGACGCTGGACGGGAAGACCTCGGAGCCGAAGATTGTTGGCACGTTCTCGGCCTTCACTTGATCGATGATGCGGGCCACCTCGTCCGGGGTCGGATCCTCGAAATTCTTCGGCTGCACGGCGCCGATGATCTGCCAGCCGAAGTCCTTGGCGAAGTATGCATACGCATCGTGGTACGTGAGCAGTTTGAGGTTGCCGTCCGGAACGGTTTGCTGGTCGCTGCGCAGGGCATCTGCGAGTGCATTGGCCTTGTCGGTGAAGGCCTTCAGATTCTTCTCGTAATAACTGGCGTTGGCCGGGTCCTTCTCGCTGAGCGTGTCGGCAATCACTTGGGCGTACTTGATTGCGTAGAGGGGATCGGTCCAGAGGTGAGGATTCGGCTTGCCATCCTCTTCGGGGAAAGAGAAGTCGTAGATGTAGTCCTGCTCCGGCAGCACCTTCGTGCCAATCTCGACCAGGCTCGCCCCATCTTTCATGTTCGACTCCGCGAGCGCCTTTGTCGGGTCTTCGAGATCGAGTCCGTTGAGGAAAATCACGTCGGCTGTTGTGAGGAGTTCGGCAACCTGTGGTGCCGGTTCGAAAGTATGGCTGTTGGTGCCTTCAGGGACGATGCCTTCGATGTCGACCTTGTCGCCGCCGATGTTGGCGGCTATCGAGGTGATGGGGGCAACCGTCGTCGCCACCTTGAGTTGACCGCTATTACTGTCGTCGCTGCTACACCCGCTCAGCACCGACACAGACACCGCCAGGGCGAGGGTGGGCGCGGCGACGAAACGAGCTCCGAACCGCATGCGTGCGACGTTAATGCAGGTCTCTTGCACTTGCAAATGATATGCAATAGCAGCGAAGACCCAGATCCATGATCTGCAGGGGATCTGGGCCCAGATACCGTAGGCACAGGCTCGGCCGCGTCAGGTCGTTGCCTCTGGGGCAGGGCGCCCGGATCGGACGAAGGTGGCACATGACTGAGAACCCCGCGCCTGCGAAGGCCGCATCTGAGGACGCATCGAGCGACAAGCAAGACACCGTCGCCGCAACGCCCGCAACACGGACGCCCGAAGAGATCCAAGCCGACATAGACGCGTCCCAGCGGCGGCTGGCCGACCAGGTGGACTCACTGTCAGAGCGGCTCGCTCCGCAGGCACTAGCTGAAGATGCCATCGGAACGGTCAAGGGCTTGTTTGTCGAAGCTGACGGGACGCCGAAGCGCAAGCCCATCGCCATTGCGGTAGGAACAGTTGCAAGCCTCTTGCTCCTGCGCAAGCTCTTTCATCGGTGATGGCCGACTCTGACGCCCTGCCCATCCAACTGCTGCATGACCGGGTATTGGTGAAGGAAGACGGACCCAATGGGGAGCGCCGTTCGACCGGCGGCATCGTCATCCCTGCAACTGCCCAGGTCGGCAAGCGGCTGGTGTGGGCAGAAGTGGTTGGCGTCGGCCCCAACGTGCGCACCGTCGAGAGTGGCGACCGCGTCCTGTTCGAGCCGGAGGATCGCGGCGAGGTCGAAGTGCGGGGAGAGACTCTCGTGTTGCTGCGTGAGCGCGACATCCACGCTGTGGCGGCGGCCCGGGTCGAGAACAGCACAGGGCTGTACCTCTAGACGCTCAAGGCAAGTTCGTCACACTCGTATGACCACGCAAATCATCGGTGATACTTCGGTTGGTTGCTATAGCGTGCCCTGGCGATGCCTTGCTTGAAGGCCAGGATGGATGGACCGGACGAGTTGATGCGCCAATCGTTGGTCACCGCGGCGCTACCACCGCCACTGGTCACCGCAATGTTGAACCACGAGAATCCGATGATGTCGGGATTTTGGGGCAGGTTGTCGAACAGGGATTCGATCCATTGCGCCTTCAGGCCACCAGACTCGGTCGCCCCGATCTCAGCGAGATAGATCGGCTTTGCCGTCAACGCGCGTAACAGATTCAGTGTCTTGCCAAAAGTGATGTCGAACGTTGCCTGACTGGTGGCGCTTCGCTGGTAGCCGCTCATCCCGACCCAGTCCACGTAGTCATCACCGGGGTAGTACTGCGCGATTGTCTGGTGGCTGATGTTGTCCACACGGGTCGGTGCCCAGAGCCAGATCACGTACTTGTCTGCGCCGACGGCGCGGAAGCGATCAACGACATGTCGCCACATCTCGACATACTCGCCGGGTGAGTTGTACGACTGGTCCTCCGACCAGGGATACCAGTTGCCATTCATTTCATGATCAAGCCTGATCACGAGTGGCATGCCGGTCTTCTTGACGTCACGGGCGAACGAATCGATGTAGTGGTCGTACTTCCCCGTGATGATCCGGTGGAGCGCAAAATCCTGGTCCGGTGGTCTGGAGTCCACCGGTCCGTTCCCATGTGACTCCCACGTGAGCATGGGTAGCGCCCCTTGCTCCCAGCAGCTGATAACAGCGTCGGGGCGAAACGCTTGGTCCCAGCCCAAGAAGTAGCCAATGGTGTCGGGACGCTTCTTCATCATCCCGGCAATCATGTTCACTTCGCTCATGTTGTACGGCGCCTGGGTCGCGTACAGCCCGTAGCGCACTTTGGTCTCCGCCATCACCTGGGCTTTGCTGGGGGGTGTGGGTAGTGGAGCGGTGTAAGCGGCGACAGGCTTTGAAGCAGGTCGGCTGGGGTCCACTGGAAGCTCGTTACAGGCGAGACCATCATCGTTGTACCCGCCGGGCGCACCGTCGAGACCGTAAGGATCCGTCAGGTCCTTCCGGTACGCCGCCTGGGCATCCTGTTGATACTCGAAGTCGCTGCACCGCGGGTAATGCTCCCGCTCATGGACGATGTTGGTTCTTTCGTCGGTGACGGTGACCGGCACAGTTTCGACGGTCGGCGGCTGGCTTCCAAGAGTCGTCAGTTGACGTTCGAGCACGCTTACCTGCGTCGTGAGCTGTTGCGCGTGCTGTTCGCGCAGACGCTGAGCCGCCAGCGCATCGGCGATCTGCTCCTGCAAAGCCGCGATCGACGACGTGCCCTCTGGCTGCACTGCGTCTGTACTAGTTGAGGGGTCAGCCGATGGTGTATCGCCGGGTTTCGGCGACACCCAAATGAGAACAGAAGTCACAACAAGGGCGACGCTCAGAACGACGGCGGACGTACGTCTGCGCACCGCTCCAAGACTGAATCCCTCACTCATGTGGTACCCCATAACGCACGTCGCTGATTCCTGCCGCAAACGCTGCTGCTGCGCTGTCGGTGGAGTTGATTCTCCAGTCATTGCTCACCGTCGATGAGCCGCTGCCGATGGCCACGGTCAAGTTGAACCAGGCAAAGCCGATGATGTCCGGGTTCATCGGAAGCGCGGCGAAGAACGAGTTGATCCATGCCACCTTGTGTCCGCCCGCTTCAGTGGCCCCGACCTCCCCGAAGAAGATCGGCTTGTCGGTGAGCGCCCGCAACAGCGCCAGAGTGCGGCCGTATGTCACAGCGAAGTCGTACGCGCGGGACTTGTTGCGCCAGTAGCCGTCGATGCCAACCCAGTCAACGTAGTCATCACCGGGGTAGAAGGAGGCGATCTGCTTCTGTGGGATGTCGTCCACCCGGTTTGGTGTCCAATGCCAGATGACGTACTTATCAGCTCCGATCGCACGGAACCGGTCGACGACGTATCGCCACATCTGCACGTACTCGCCGCGCTCGTTGTAGGACATCGTGTCCGACCACGGGTAGTAGTCGGCATTCATCTCCTGGTCGAGCCGGATGACCAAGGGAAGCCCAAGTTGCTTGATGTCTAGGGCGAACTGATCGATGTAGGCGT
The DNA here is from genome assembly GCA_045807485.1 of Actinomycetes bacterium. Taxonomy (GTDB): domain Bacteria; phylum Actinomycetota; class Actinomycetes; order JAHEKZ01; family JAHEKZ01; genus JAHEKZ01. The sequence continues at coordinate 4,692 of JBJMHG010000142.1, read as the reverse complement.
CGAACTGGCCGTTGAGGATCTTGCTCATTTCGTAGTCGCTGTCATCGGTCGTCCGCACGGCCGACGGCAGATTGGGCAGCGATTCCCAGGTGAGCATCGGCAGCATGCCTTCCTGCCAAGCGCGCGTCACCGCGTCCGGTCGGAAACCCTGGTCCCAGCCAAGGAAGAAGCCGACACTGTCTGGCCTCTTTCCGATCCGTGAGCTCACCAAGTCGAGCTCGCTCATGTCGAAGGGAGCCTGAAGCGTGTACATGCCAAACCGGACTTGCTTGGGATCGACCAGTTGCGCACGGACCGGGGCAGTGGGTGTCGGAACGACGTACGCATTGACAGGGACCGATGGCGGACGGTGCGGATCGGACGGGAGGTCAGTGCACGCCAGACCGTCATCATTTGCAGGACCCGGTGGTCCATCGAGCCCGTACGGATCCATGAGATCGGCTTCGTAGACCGCTTGTGCGTCCTGCTGCCAGCGGAAGTCGTAGCAGTGTTGGAACGTCGATATGGGAACTACGACTTTGTGTGTATCGATCTTCTCGGTGACGTCGAGTTTGGTGATCGAGCCCTGTCCCGAGATGGCCGCGATCTGGCGCTCGAGCGACGCTTTCCGCTCAATCAGGTCGGATACGGAACCGTCGGTCACCTTTGCCTCGGCTTGAAGGTGGGCCAGTTGGCGCTCCAAAGCGGCAAGGCGTGCGCTCGCGGGGGAGGTCGGGACAGGCGACGGTGGGTCATCAGCCGCTGGGTGGCTGTCCGCTGTGAAGTCGCAAGCCGACAAGTTGATGACCACGACAGCGCAGACCGCGGCCCACCCGATTCGGTAACGCAATGGGGTGAGTTCCGAATCGCATTCGAGTTCAGCCACGGTAGAGCACCTCCGCAACGATCACAGCTCCACCAATGAGGTAGGGGACGGCCGCCCAACCGTTGAACCGCCGGGACACCGGTAGGGCGACCGCAGATGTGGTCGTGCGTTCAAGAGTCGCAACTCCGCCACTTTCAGGCACCCGCTGTTGAATCTGCCGTGAGATCCGGTCCGCTTCCGCCGTGTAGGCGTCGTTGCGGGTGCCCCATGAACCAGCGTGCGCCATCCGAAAGAAACCCAACAGGCGGATCGGCATGAGGAACAACGAAGAGATGAGTACAAAGACGGGCATCCAGAGCAGGTCGAAGGGGCGCTCCCGCAGATGTCGAAACTGCCTGATCGACATAGAAAGGGCCGACGCCGCGATCGTCAGGACCACGATGAGCAGAAGACCATGCGAGGAGCCGTAAGCGGATAGAAAGGCTGTGTAGTAGTTCGTCCCTTGACCTGTCGAGATCCGGTAGATGGCTCCGATGAGGGCACCAAGCAGCAGAAACGGCAACACAATGTCGGCGAGAAAGAAGACAGCAAGTATTGGGGTATGGCGCACCATCCAGGGCAACATGCGCAAGGTGTTGTACTGGCTGCCGCGGGCCCAGCGCAATTGTTGCTTGCTCAGTTTGCGCCACCTGAGTGGCGCATCGGTATAGACAAGGCTGGTCGACTGATACACGGTTCGGTACCCCTGCTTGAGCGCGAGGTTGGTGAGGGTGCGGTCGTCCGACACCTCCAAGAAGACCCCGAGAAATCGCTCAGTGAGGAACGCGGGCAGTGCCCGCTCAAGCACCTCGCGGCGGAAAGCGATGGTGCGCCCCGGAAGGCAGCCCACAGCCCCGAGGACTGATTGTGCGGGCATGGAATATTTGGCCCGGCTGTTCTCCAGCCAGTCCGCCCAGCGCGTGATTATCGATCGTCGGTAGTCCAGGATTCGCTGTGCGGTTGTGACACCTCCAACGCGCGGATCGGCGAACGGCTTTACGAGCTCGACGAGAGTGCCCTCGGTCCAAAGAGTGTCTGAGTCGAGCAGCGCCACGACATCGCCTACTGCGTGTTCCAGTCCGACACGTATTGCGTTGCGTTTGCCAGCGACAGCGGTCCATTTGCACTCGACCAAGGCAAATTCTGAAGCGACGTCCTCAAGGGCGAGGTTCCGAGGTCCATTGATCACCACGACGACCTGGTCAGGGCCTTGAGCGACCACACGTCGCAACACCTCGCGGAATAGGTCGACAGGTTCATCTACGACGGGCACGATCACCGTGGTCGCGCACCTGAACTTCCCATCGAATGGGCGGTAGCGGCGTGAAAGTGCCACCTTGAGTAGCCAGAGCCCCCACACGAGAGCGCAGAAGACGCTGAACAGGCGGATCGCGACGTCCTCCTGAACGGTGTCGCGTAGCTGAAGGAGGAAGACGAACAACCGAGGCTCCTTACGTCCGGCGATCGCAGCTCACGCCGCGATACCGGTCCGACAGTTCGGCGCAGGGGTAATAGACAGCAGGGACGTCATGGGCGACCGAGCGCTCGATATGTCCAGCCGGCAGCTCGCCAGGAGGCAGCCGTCAGTGCGTTTCGACCATCGACGATGCGCCGTGCGGATACCAGCTCACCGAGCTCTGCTGGGTCTAGGTCGAGGAACTCGCGCCACTCTGTAAGCAGTACGACCACCTCGGCATCAAGTACCGCGTCATCAGTTGAGGAGGCGTAGGTCAGAGTGGGAAAGAGCGACTTGGCAGCGGTCATCGCCTCGGGGTCGTACACCTTGACCTGGGCTCCGATCAGCTGAAGTCCGGCGGCGACGTTGAGGGCGGGTGAGTCGCGGACGTCGTCGGTGTCGGGCTTAAACGCTGCACCCAGAACTGCCACGCGGTGACCCAGGACAGAGCCGCCGAGGACCTCCCTGGTGAGATCGATCATGCGCGACCTGCGGCGCATGTTGATCTCATCTACCTGACGGAGGAAGGCGAGGGCAGAGTCAACACCGAGTTCTTCAGCCCTCGCCATGAAGCCACGGATGTCCTTCGACAGGCATCCTCCGCCGAAGCCGAGGCCCGCCTGGAGGAACCGCCCACCGATGCGGTCGTCAAAGCTCAAGGCGCGCGCAAGCTCCGTGACGTCCGCACCGGTGACTTCACAGATCTCGGCCATGGCATTGGCGAACGAGATCTTCGTGGCCAGGAATGAGTTTGCGGCGACTTTTACGAGTTCTGCAGTTGGAAGATCGGTCACGACTGCAGGTACGCCGCTGTCGAGGAGAGGGGAGTAGACATGCCGCAGGATGTCCTCGTCGCGTTCGTTAGTCACACCAAAGACGAGACGGTCAGGGCGGAGCGTGTCTGCGACAGCGTGGCCCTCGCGAAGGAACTCCGGGTTCCAAGCAACTCCGATGTCGATCTCGGGTGGAACTACCCGGCGCAGTCGCTCGATTGTGCGCTGAGCCGTCCCGACTGGAACCGTGGACTTTCCGACAATGAGCGTCGAACGCGTGATGATGCTCGCCAGTGAATCGATCGCAGCATCCAGGGCCGTGAGGTCTGCGGCGTACGATCCGGACCTTTGTGGTGTGCCAACGCATACGAAGTGCACGTCAGCCCAATCTCCGACCGAGGCAATGTCGGTCGTGAACCGCAACCTCCCCGACAACACATGCCGCGACAAGAGGGCTTCCAGGGCTGGCTCGTGGAAGGGGACGCGTCCGGCGGAAAGGGCCGCAATCTTTTCTTCATTGACGTCAACGCCGACGACCTCGTGCCCGAGTTCAGCCAACCCGGCAGCGTGGGTGGCTCCCAGGTAGCCCGTCCCCAGGACGCTGATACGAAGCGCTTTGTTTTCACCTTCAGCATTGAGCGGCGAGTTCCTAAGATCGCGGCGGACCAGGTGGTCCTCGGCGACTTCAGGAGCCGGTGGACGCCTCGTAGCTGCCGTAGCGATCATCGGTATCTCCTGGGGAAGAAGAGCAGTGACGAGGCGAGCACTCTGAGTGGTCAAGTGTGTGCGATCCGTGACTTAATAGTCAATAGTGACCATTATCTGAATAGTCCGACTGGTGATCCAAACTCAAAGGAGTTCCAGCGCCCATTCGAGTGATGAGGCCATGTGTGCGACTGCGTCAGCTTGAGAGACCACTGGCCTTCACAAGGCAGATCGCGGTGATGCACGCGGCTGCCCATACCAAGACGGGGATAAAGGGGCGACCCTGAACCCGGACACTCCTGTACATGCGACTGAAACACTACGAACATGCGCCGTTACGCCATGACTGGATCCGCCTGCTTGGCGTTTGCCTATGCGAGCAGTTGCTTTGGGCTTGTGCTCATCTACAAGCGGGAGCAGCACCCCGTCGCTTGGGCTCGTGAGCATTGCATCAATTCGCCCGCGCTGGGTGAGTGCATAGGTGATTACGAGGGCTGGTCCTTCTGGAAGCCGGGGCAGCCCTGGGTCTTTCTTGGATTCCTGTCGGCCGTCATCGCGCTCGTCTGCTTCGTCGTGGCCTGGCGGCGTGTCCGTAAGGGTGCAGCGAGCGAAGTGGTTAGCGAGGTCGTCATCAGTACCAGTGAGGCGGCCTAGGACCTCGCTTAGCCCGGGGGAGCGGCATGCTCAAAACCAGCCGCGCCCGCGAAGAGGGTTCTGCGTGCCAATTTCTCGACCCCTCCGCTGGTTCTCACGATCAATGGCGCGGGAAGTAGCGCGAGACTTTGCCCGCTGAAGTGCCGCCCGGCGACCGAACCGCTTAGAAACAGCATCCCGAATGCCCGAGAACAACGTTGCCTCCTCGTCCAGATTGCATTCAACCACTGCTCCACTCTTCGGAGACACTAGGTTCTTTG
>JBJMHG010000141.1:0-13153 GCA_045807485.1 Actinomycetes bacterium | reverse complement strand
CGGGATCAGGCACATCCACCAGCCGTTGTAGTCGACGTCGATTCGGCGATGAAGCCAGCGGGTAGCGCGCAATGGGTTCATTGCGAAGTCGTGGCCGTTCTTCGAGTTCGGTGCAGGACCCCAGAAGAACCGGAAACGGTTGACGGTCTCTCCGTAAGCGTGAAGCAGCGACCTCACGTACATGTTGATCATGTGCCCGCCGACAATGGTCGGAGTGCGGCACAGATCGCCGAAGGTCAACGCACGCAACATCCCCTCCGGCTCGACGAGCACATCGTCATCGAGCAGCAAGACGTAGCGACTGTCTTCGTTGTACGTCGTCTCGTACATCGACCGTGAGAACCCACCCGACCCGCCGAGGTTTGCCTGATGGATCAATGACAGCTTGTCGCCGAGGACAGCCTTGACCTCGTCGTATCCGGACTGCTCTTTGACGAGGTCGGTTCCTTGGTCGATCACGAACAGCTTGTCGACGCGCCCAAGCACTTCGTCTTCAGTGCTCAGCGACACGAGCAGGTCAACGCAGTAGTCGGGTCGGTTGAAAGTCGTGATCCCAACAGACATCGTGCCCGGGTTGTAGTCGGGTACGAAAGCCACCCAGTCGGCGCTGATCAGCTCGACCTCGTCGTCTCCGGCAACAATGTCGAACCAGTACCAGCCACCGTCACCGAACTGCTTCAGCGGAAGGTCGAACTCAGCAGTACTTCCAGCAGTCGTGTGGGTACTCGTGACTCGCTGTTGGTTTCCGTTCGCACTCGTCCGATAGACCAAGACCGTGGCCACACCATCAAGCTCGACGCGGAGACGCACGCTTTCAACCCGCGTCCACCGACGCCAGTAGCCAGCTGGGAAGGCGTTGAAATAAGTCGCGAACGAAAAGCGCTGGCCGGAGGGAACCGTGAGGCTGCGTCGTCCGTGAACGAGGTCGGGGTGCACCTGTCGTGACGGATCGAACGACGTGGCCGGCTGGTCCTTCTGCCCTTCCAGCCCGGGCCGGGCTTGGCCCGCCTCCACGTACAGCGGGATGGTGTCGAAGTCAGCATCTCTCGGCAAGACAACCCGTTGCAGGACCACCATGCCGTCCAGCTCGAGCTTGTCGGCCGCTTCGACGACGGTTGCGCTACTCATGAGTCGGAGACCCCTCCGCTGACGAAGGCTGCGCCTTCTGTGAAGTGCGGGCGAATGACATTGTCGAACCGCGACAGTGCCGACCCGATCGCCATGTGCATGTCAAGGTACTTGTACGTGCCCAATCGGCCCCCGAAGAGCACGTCGCGCTCTTTCGCAGCGAGGTCGCGGTAGGTCAGCAGCCGCTCGCGGTCTTCCGCGGTGTTGATCGGGTAATAGGGCTCGTCGCCCTGCTCCGCGAAACGAGAGAACTCGCGCATGATGACAGTCTTGTCTGAGGGGTAGTCACGTTCTGGGTGAAAGTGCCGGAACTCGTGGATTCGCGTGTACGGGACGTCTTCGTCCGCGTAGTTCATCACCGGGGTGCCCTGGAAGTCTCCGGTCGGCAGAACTTCACGCTCGAAGTCGAGGGTTCGCCATCCCAGATGCCCCTCGGCGTAGTCGAAGTAACGGTCGACCGGCCCCGTGTACACCACAGGCACCTGACCGACGATGTCGTCGCGGCTGTCGAAGAAGTCGGTGTTCAGCTCTATTTCGATCTTCGGATGGTCAGCCATGCGCTCGAGCCACGCTGTGTACCCGTCGACAGGAAGGCCCTCGTATCTGTCGTTGAAGTACCTGTTGTCGAAGGTGTAGCGCACGGGCAGCCTGGTGATGATTTCCGGCTGCAGCTCTTTGGGATCGGTCTGCCACTGCTTCAGGGTGTAGCCCCGAATGAACGCTTCATAGAGCGGACGCCCGATCAGCGATATCGCCTTCTCTTCGAGATTGGACGCGGTGCTTGCGTCGAACTCGGTCGCCTGCTCAGCGACGAGAGCGCGCGCTGCATCGGGATCGAAGGCGTGTCCGAAGAAGGAACACATCGTGCCCAAGTTGATCGGCATCGAGTAGATCTTGTTCTGGTACTTCGTCCATACCCGGTGCTGGTAACCGGTGAAGCCAGTGAACTGGTTGACGTACTGCCAGACGCGCTCATTGGAGGTGTGGAACAGGTGCGCGCCGTAAGTGTGCACCTCGATGCCCGTCTCAGGGTCTTTCTCGCTGTAGGCATTGCCTCCAAGGTGGTGCCTGCGCTCGATGACTCGTACCGAGAGCCCGAGCTCACTGGCAGCTCGTTCAGCGACGGTCAGGCCGAAGAAGCCCGAGCCAACGACAACCAGGTCTGCCACGAACTCTCCGATTCTGTGCGCCTGCACCGACGCGTTTGACGCCAGCAGGCCGTGCAGTGGGCAGCCCGGGACCGGGCTTTGGATAGGGCCGACCTCACTTTACCGGGGCGGCGCTGGCCTTTCTGTCGTGGCTCGACGCGGTCACCCACCCGGCTGAAGGCGGTCACGCTCGCCCTTTGGGGCGATCACTGTCCGATACGCCACCCGTCTGATGACCTCAGGCACCAGCCGGTACCCACCCCGTACCGCCAGGTTCCTCAGGTACTGAGCGCGGGTCGTGAAGCCCGCCGCCCGAAACTGCCGCTGGAGCTCGATCTCGCTGCGGAGCAGCTGCCAGCCCCCGCGGCGGGCATAGGCGCCGGCGCCCACTCGGTACTTCACGAGTGGCTCACCGACGTTGGCCACTCGGGCCCCCGCGTCGATCATGCGGGCAAACAGCCAGTAGTCCTCCATGAGCGGGAGGTCTTGGTACCCGCCGACCGCCTGGACCATCGATTTCCTGTACACGACCGTCGGGTGGTTGAACGGATCGTGAAACCGCGCCCACCGTCTGATCTCGAACTCGGTGAGTGGAGGCGTCCGCAGCCCCACGATGTCGTCCTCATCGTCGTGGAACTCCAGCAGTGCGCTTCCGACCAGGTCGTAGCCCTCGGCGACAACAGCGATCTGCTGCGCGAACCGCTCGGGCAGGCTGATGTCGTCGGCGTCCATACGCGCAACGACCTCGTGAGCACAAGCCAAGAGCCCGGCGTCCAGCGCATATCCGAGCCCGATGTTCTGCTCAAGTGCGACGACCCGCACCGGGACCATCGAGCGTGCGGCCAAGTCATCGATCATGGTTTGAAGTGGGGGCGGCACCACGCCGTCGCGGACGAGCACCACTTCATCCGGCTTGAGCACCTGCTCGTCTACTGCGCTCTCGAATGCCCGCTTGAGGTGTTCGGGGTCGTCGGCGTGATAAGTGGGCAGCAGCAACGAGAAGGGAGTGGGGCCGGTCATGACCTATCTCCACCAGCGAAGTCCCCTGGCAGCTCGACGCCCGCACTCGACAAGAACTCGACGGCATCTCGAGGTGGACGCCGCACGCCGTCCACCAGCCCCCGCCGCAGACCGGTCACCAGCACCCCGCGATCGTCAGAAGCCGCAAAGGTTCGCACCCAGCGCCGGATCGTGGAACCCGCGTACAGAGCCTTCTCACGTGGACGCAGACCGGTGCTCCGCGTAAACGTCCATACCTTGTTTCTCACCTCGAAGTAGAACCGGTCGCCGGGGTCGCGATCAGTCGCGCCGAATGTCTTGGTTCGATGCTCGACCTTGCTCGTTGGGCAGTACAGGCCGACGCGGTCACGCAGCAGCCGAGTGCTGAACTCGAAGTCGTCGTTCCACAAGAAGAACTCCGCTTCAGGCAGCCCGACCGCCCGAACTGCATCGGCATCGACCAGTAGTGAAACGAAGGACGCGGAACGAACGGGAACACATCCGATCGTTGCCGCATCGGACAGCTCTTGACGAGAGACACCTGGACGAACCCTCGGTGTGTTCATGGGGTGGTCTCGACCATCGACCCACAGCACCCGACTGGCCACGGCGCTCGGGGGGCTCCCCGGATACTCCCGGTATGCGGCCACGAGACCAGCGAGGGCTTTGCGGCCAGGAACGGTGTCGTCGTCCATGAGCCAGATCAAGTCGGCTTCATCAGCGAGGGCGAAGGCGATGCCGGCAGCAAAGCCTCCCGCTCCTCCGGTGTTGGTCGGGAGGGAGTGCAACGCCACCTGGGGGAAGTCACGACTCACCATCTCGGAGGTGTCATCGGTGGAGGCGTTGTCTACTACGTGGATGACATCGGGCGGCCGTGTTTGATCAATAATCGCAGCGAGCGCTTCGCGCAGCAGGTCGCGTCGGTTGTAGGCGACGACAACAGCAGCAACCTTGACCACAGCGGCGAGGGTATCTGACGACCGGTCGGCCCCCGGTTCGCTAACGTTGCCGCGCAACCCTGACTCACGCGAATCGAGTGGCAATGGCGCCGAACGACATCTATCTGCACATCGGCGCACCCAAAACGGGTACGACATATCTGCAAGACATGCTCTGGGCCAACAAGGACATTCTCGATCAGTCAGGCGTGCTCGTACCCGGGCACTATCGATACGCCAGAGTTCCAGCAATTCGCGAGGTCCTGAAGTGGAACCCCGACGCTTCAGAACCGCTTCCCGATCGGTGGCTCCGCATCGCTCAAGAGATCAAGCGATGGCACGGACCATCTGCCGTGCTGTCCCAAGAGTTCATCTGCCGACTGAGTGAAGCGCAAACACACGCCCTCGTCGCGTCGCTCGCTCGCGGCAACAGGGGCCAGGTTCACTGCATCCTCACGGTGCGGGATATCAGTCGCCTACTGACTGCCCAGTGGCAGACCGCGATGCGGTCTCGAAAGCATTGGACGTTGACCGACTATTGCGCTGCGGCGGCAGGGACAAGTACCGAGCCCAACGCCGCTGGGATGCATGACCACTTCTGGATCCGGCATAACTATCAGCTGATCCTCAATCGGTGGATCGACGAGGTGGGCGCCGGCAACATCACGGTGGTGACGGTGCCGCAGTCGGGAGCCGACCCAGAGGAACTGTGGCGGCGCTTTTGCGAGGCATGTGGAATCGACGCGTCTGCAACTGGCTCAGCCGAACCCACCCATGAGTCATTGGGCGCAGCGTCGGCAGAGCTCATGCGCCGGCTCAACCAGAACGAAGTCGTGAGAAGCATGAACCTGAAGACCTATCAACAATCGGTGAACACTGCCATCTCCCGGCGCGGTCTGGTCGACCGACGCTCGAAGGAGCCAAAGCTGTCGCTACCTCCTGAGTTTGCAGAGTGGGCGAGTCAAAGCGCCCAGGAAACGGTGGATTTGATTACCAGCGCGCGAGTACGCGTCATCGGTGACCTCGACGACCTGAGACCAAGCCTCTCGGCCGCGCCCGCTGTGAACCCTGAAGAGCTGCCGCCAGGCGTCCTGCTCGAGGCCTGCATCGACGGGCTTGCAGGACTTGCCGTTGAGCACGCGAAACTCAGCCACACTGGCGAGCCCGGACGCCGTGCCGGCGGTCGTACCGGTCATGCCGATGCTGAAGGAACCAGCACACTCAAGCGGGCAAGGGCCGCCTGGCGGCGTCGGGCTCCGATCCGCTGATCAGCGCCCGATAACGTGAGCCGCATGGAGAGCAACGACCCCTACATCGAACACTCACTGCGTACGTCGATGTACTTTCCAGAAACGCATCTGATGGTGGCCGGAAACCCGAAGGCTGCTGGCACCACACTTCGCTGGTGGTTGCTGTCCGCTCACGGCGTCGACGTAAGTGAACGGACCCGACGGTCCTGGTGGGGCGAGTCGGCCCCGTACCAAACCGTGTGGGACGAAGGCGTCCAGCTCGACTACGTCTGGCCGCAGCTGTCAGAACAGTCACGAAACGAAGCGCTAGAAGCCACCGACGTCGTCACCGTTCATCCGGTCCGGCATCCAGTGTCGAGACTCTTCTCAGCATGGTCGGGCAAGTACTTGGTGAACGAGCCGTACTACGAGAGCCGCTTGCCCGCCGAGTTTCCGAGGCTTCCGGACTCACTCGCCGATCTCGACCAGATCGCCACCGAGTTCGAACGCTTCACCGTCGCCCTACGGCAAGTCGTTGGCGATCGGGGCTTTGAGTCAGTCGACGTGCACCTGTGGCCGCAGCACCGGTTGTTGGCGCGCCAACCTGCGGGTCGAATGCTGCTGCTGAGGCAGGAGTCGATGAGCCAGGGTCTGCAGGAGATCGGCACGTATCTGCGGTCCCATGGAGTGGATGCTGGCCCAGCCCCCCGCATCAACGAGACCGTCGTGCCCTATCGCCAGGAGCTGGTCACCGACGCTGCCCTCCGCGAAGTCATCGCCCTATACGACGGTGACTTCGACCCATGGCAGTACGAGCGCGACCGGCCGGGCAGCAGCTCGCGGGCATTCGACCTTCCCTGGCTGAACGATGTGCGTGGACGCAATGCTCGGTATGGCGTCATTCATCAGGCGCTGATGCACCAGAGTCGAGAACGTGAACAGCTTCAGCGAGAACTCGAGGCTGCACGCAAGCGCGAAGGCGAACTCATGGACAGCACATCGTGGAAGGTGACCGGGCCGCTTCGGTGGGTTGGCGATCGCTCAAAACGCTAGCGTCGTCCGCCGCGACGACCGCACGTCGAGAAGGCGCCGAACCCACCGCACGGTCGGCGCCTTCTCTTTTGTGGGGACACAGTGGACTAGGAGGGGTGATCACGGACCGGCAAGAAACGCCAACCCGTTCGTCATCGGACGTTCGCAGGAACAGATGCTGGTGTCGACGCCGTACAGGTCGCGACGAGACCACTGGCCCGCATTGTTTCGCGTGTACAGCGTGGTTGAGCCACCACCGTCGAGCTCATAGGCGTACTGCATGCCAAGCTTCTTGGCGATGTTGGCGGCATTGGCCAGACCGAAACCACCAACTCTCAGCCCCACGCCGTCGAACTTGCTACCGGGCACGGTGAAGCTGCGCCAGTAGCCCTTCGAGTTCCATCCCACGAACGTCCGCGGTCGCGCTGCCTTCGAGTGGTCGTAGGCGTTGCACCCGAGCGGCGCAGGAGTTCCAGCTTCGACCAGCGGCAGGCCCCGACCAACCGCAGTGAAGAGCTTCACACCTGTCGAGGTGTTCTGCTTCATGTTGATCTTCACCTTCGTTCCAGTCGGAACACCAAGAGCCGCCAACGAAGCGTTCTCCGAAAACGCCAGTACCTTCGTCCCAGTAGCGACCGGATCGCCAAGCTGAGCTGCGTTCTTCGTCGAAGATCGAACAGTCTTGATCTTGTTCCGCGAGTTCAGTACCCACTCGACTGCTCCGGCCGGACGCGGTGTGTACGCCTTACCGTCGTTACGGAGTGCGTTGCTCCAGTCAGTCGTATAGAGGTTCACTCCACCGTTGCGAATGGTGTGCCAGTTGACGCTCACGAGGGGCACGGGCTGTGCGGTGCTTAGCTGCGGGGTGATGGAACCCCTTACCGCCACGAGGCCACCGAAAGGTTGCTGACTCGTGTCGATGCCAACGACTCGTTGCCTGGCGTTGGTCGCGCGGATGATGCGACCGTCCTTGATCATCGGACCCCGCGACATCTCGATGTCTGTCGCATAACGGATGTCGGGAAAGATGAAGAAGTCGCCGTTGATGGCGCCCAGGGCTTGGGGTTGCTGATTTTGTGCCATCGCCCCGATCACCTGGCGCTCGCCGACCTTGGCGTTGATCAGAGCCGGATACGCCCCCGATGGGTACGACGTCATGATCACTTTGCCCTGCTGGTTGTAGCCGCCCTTCGCCGCGCCTTGTGCCGTCGCCGTATAGCGCCGCAGCTTGCCGCCGCCGGCGAACCGGGTCGACGAGTCAAGACTCGTGGACGTGGTGATGCGACACGGATGTGCGGCGTCCGCCTGGTCAACGGGTCCGGCCGCGACCGCAAGCGTCGCGACCATGGTGCTGGCTCCAAGCATGGCCATGCCGCGACGTGCGAACGGAGTAGATACGTGCATGTGATGTCTCCCCACAGTGGTCGACTCGTCCCCTGAGCCGGCTTGGCGACCGTAACCCAGCGACTGAACCGCGCGGTGTGAGACGGCAAGAATTGCACCCAACGGTCACCCCCTCGCCATGCACTATCACTGATAGTGACGGCGGTGTTACGGGGTGAGGAACGACAGACCGTTCGACATCCAACGCTCACACGCGCAGCCGCTCTGCACTGACATCTTGTACAGGTCCTTGCGTGTCCACGTCGTGCCAGAGCGCGTCCAGAGCGATGTCGATCCCCCACCATCGAGCTCGTAGGCATTGGCCATACCGAGTTTCTTGGCGATGTTCGCCGCGTTCGCGAGGCCGAGACCACCATCACGCTGAAGGATCGAACCGTTCTTCAAGTAGACCTTGGTGCCCGGCACCACGAAGGCGCGCCACCGTCCCTTTGCATCCCACCCGACGAACATCCGCGGTCGAGCCGCAACAGCACCGCCAGTCTTGGCGTAGGCACGGCAGCCGAGCGGTGCCGGCTTTCCATCGCGAATGAGCTCGAGGCCACGACCAACTGCCATCTGGAGGGTCACGCCAGTCGTCGTGCTCTGACGGATGTTGACGCGGACGCGCGTACCCACCGAAATGCTCTGCACCTGACTGGCAACATCACTGGAGAACGCAAGCACTCGGGTGCCCGCTGCGACCGGTGCCCCGAGCTTCGGATCGCCGGCAGGTCGCACGGCTTTGACCTTGTTGCGGGCGTTCAGGACCCACTCGACAGCGCCGGCGGGTCGTGGGTACAGAACCTTCCCGGTAGTGCTCTTGGCATTGCTCCAGTCGGGCGTATAGACGTTGACGCCGCCAGTGAGAAGTGAGTGCCAGTTGAGCGAACGCAGCGAGATCTTCGGTGCTGAACCCGTGCGTGCTTGTACGAAGCCACGCAGGCTCAGCTCGCCGCCGTACGGCTGCATGGTGCTGTCAAGGCCGACCACCCGAAGGCTGCGGTAGGTGCCGCGGATCGGCGTCCCGTCAGCGATCATCGGTCCACGGGCCATCTCGATGCTGGTAGTGCCCTGAATATCGGCGAAAGTAAAGAAGTCGGCATCGATGCCCGCCAGCGCCTGTGGCGTCTGAGACTGAGCCATCGAGCCGATCGCCTCGCGCTCACCGATCCGCTTGTACAAAAGGTGGGGGTAAGCACCCACTGGGAAGGTGTTCATGATGACGTTGGCGGACTGGTTGAACTGTCCGACCGTCGAGCCGTCCGCGGTCGCCCAGTAATACTTCGAGGTGCTCCGGCCGGAGCTGTTCCCAGCAAACTTCTCGCCGAGGTCGAGGCGGGTCGTCACCGGGATCCGGCACGCGTGAGCTGCCTCCGCAGGATCGGGTCTGGCCGCCGCGAGAAGCGTCACGGACAAGACACCGGCGACCATCAGCGCCAGTACGCGCAGTGATGAAGCCATACGCATGCAATCACGTCCTCGTGTGTGAACTCGGCGCCGCACCAGCCCCTTACGCCGACCACACACGAGGGTAGTCACCCATGCGGGTGGTGCGGCCACTTCGCCGAGAATGGACCACTCGGGTGAACACCGGCACGAGCACAACTCGGTTAAACCGCCCACGCTGAGCATCTGCGCACCCAGCCAACCTCGACATTGAGATGCTCACGATCGTCCGCGCCACCCCGGGCCGGCGCAATGAGGCAGGATCTGCTCATGCCCTCATTCAGCGCGGCAGACGTCGCCGCAGTCACCGCCAATGTCGAAGACCTCACCGACGAGCTGACCCAGCTGTCCCATGCCATCTCCGCCGACCCAGAGCTCTCTTACGACGAGCATCGAGCTTCGGCCCGGTGTGCTGACCTGCTCGAGAAGCACGGCTTTGAGGTCGAGCGGGGCAGCTTCGGGCAGCCGACCAGCTTCGTTGCCAGGATTGGCGACGGTGACACTCACGTCTTGATCTGCGCGGAGTATGACGCCCTCCCGGGCGTTGGACACGCGTGCGGACACAACATCATCGCGGCATCTGGGCTCGGAGCGGGTATCGCGCTGGCGTCGCTCGTCAAGGACGCGAATATGAGACTGACCGTCCTTGGCACGCATGCCGAAGAGGTGGGGGGTGGAAAGGTCGAACTCATCGACGCCGGCGCATTTGATGACGCAGACGCTGCACTCATGATGCATCCCAGCCCCTATGACGACTACGGGCCGAAGAGTCTTGCCATCGAAGAGTGGCGTGTGGTTCATCGAGGACACGCATCGCATGCATCGGCAGCGCCAGAGCTTGGCCGTAACGCCCTCGACGGTGTCGTTGCGGGCTATAACAACATCTCGATGCTGCGGCAGTCGTTTCGAAAGTGGCAGCAGGTACACGGTGTCATCGTTGACGGCGGGGAGGCTGCCAACGTCATTCCCGAACGCGCTGAGGCGTCCTATTACTTGCGTGCGGTCGACCTGCCCGATCTTGAAGACCTCAGGGCGCGGGTACGTGCTTGCCTCGAGGGCGCCGCGATGGCGACCGGAACGACAGTCGAGATCAGCGTCAATGGATACGTGTATGAGTCCTTGAAGCCCCATGATGAGCTGGTCTCGATCTTCACTGAAGCATGCGATGCCATAGGTCGGGAGTATTTCCCCGACCCAAGCGGGGACGACCTGGGCGGATCGACCGACTTCGGAAATGTGAGCCAGCGGATGCCGGGACTGCACGCGGACATGGCCGTCTACTGCTACCCGGTGGTGAACCACCAGCACGAGTTCGCCGCGGTCTGCGTGACACCCGAAGGCGACAAGACCATGCTCGACGGAGCAAAAGCGCTGGCCCTCACCGCACTCGCCGTGGCAGCCGACCCCCAACGAGTCGCTTCCTGATCGCGGTGAGCTCGGCTCGGAGGCCCTTGCGGCTGCATCTCGCCGAAATCGCTGTGCGTCCAGTGTCGAATTTTCGCTCCGCCGTTCGTACAACGGGTAAGAGGCCGGAACTGCCGGTCACAACCATGAGGAGCCCCCGATGCCCGAGTACCTGCTCTCAGTCTTCGGCGATGAAGCCGAGTTCGCCAAGCAACAGGCTGACACTGAGCTGATCACCCGCATGTATGCCCAGGTGGACGAGTTCAACCAGCGGCTGCAGAAGGCCGGCGCCTGGGTCTTCGCAGGCGGCCTGCACCCCACATCCAGCGCCACGGTGGTCCGGGCCAGCAAGGACGCAGACGCATTGATGACCGATGGTCCGTACATCGAGGGCAAGGAGCAGCTCGGAGGATTCTGGATCGTCAAGGCCGCCGACCTGGACGCCGCACTTGCCTGGGCGGCCGACGGATCACTCGCCTGTGGTGCCCCGGTGGAGGTGCGCCCCTTCCAGGAGGAGCCCGAGGGTTAGCCGTGCCCGAGGACACCGGCACCGAGGTCATCGAACGGACCTTCCGGGAAGACTCCGGTAGAGCGGTCGCCACCCTGATCCGCCTCTTCGGTGACGTAGATGTTGCCGAAGAGGCGGTACAGGACGCCTTCGAGATCGCCGCCCAGCGTTGGAAGCAAGACGGCATCCCACCCAGTCCCGCGGGATGGATCATCACGACCGCCAGACGCCGAGCGATCGACCGAGTTCGGCGAGAAGCCAAGCGCAATGACCGGCACAGCCAAGCGGCGGTGTTGTTCGCGACCGAAGATGGCGAGGAGGTGGGCCCGGTGCAAGACGATCAGCTGCGACTGATGTTCACCTGCTGTCACCCGTCCCTTGCCGCCCAGTCCAGAGTCGCATTGACGCTGAAGTTGATCGCGGGCCTCACAACCGAACAAATTGCGCGCGGCTTCCTGGTGAGCGAAACCACGATGGCACAGCGGTTGGTAAGAGCCAAGACCAAGATCCGTGACGCGCACATTCCGTACCGCATACCCCGAGATGCGGAGCTGCCAGAGCGTCTTCGATCAGTGCTCGCCGTGGTCTACCTGGTCTACAACGAGGGTTACCTCGCGTCGGGTGGGGACGCGGTCGATCGCGACGAGCTCCGCGTCGAGGCCATCCGACTCGCACGCCTTGTCACCGACCTGATGCCAGATGAGCCCGAAGCACAGGGTCTGTTGGCACTTCTGCTGTTGTCCGAGTCTCGAGCGCCTGCGCGCCTCACCATCGACCAGCGCCTGGTTCGCCTTGCCGAGCAGGATCGTTCCCTGTGGAACCGACAGCTCATCAACGAGGGTCAGGAAATCGTGCGGCAATGTCTGCAGCGCAACCAACCTGGCCCGTACCAGCTTCAGGCCGCGATCGCAGCCGTGCACTGCGATGCGAGCAGCGCGGCTGAAACTGACTGGCCACAGGTCGTGGCACTCTACGACCATCTGTACGCCCTGACGCCCAACCCGATCGTGGCGCTCAATCGAGCCATCGCGCTCGCCGAGGTTGATGGTCCTGCTCGAGCGCTCGAGATCATCGATGAGCTGGATCTGGAGTCCTACTATCTCTTGCATGCCGCGAGGGGCGATCTACTTCAACGCCTGGGCGAGAGTGAGCGGGCAACGGCCAGTTTCGAGCGCGCAATGTCTTTGACTGAGAATCCCGCAGAGAAGCTGCTCTTACGGGAGCGGCTCAGCTCGTGAACGCGCCATCGCGCCATTGCGCGCCCTCCTCAGTCCTCGGCCCAGCTCAGCAAGGCGTCAGCAGTCCACGTGTTGAGCACTCGTTCTGTTGGCACCTCGCACTCGGCCGCCCTAGCGCACCCATGAGCCTGCCAATCAAGTTGCCCTGGTGCGTGAGCATCGGTGTCGATGGCGAAGTGGCAGCCCTGCGCAACCGCCTGTCGAAGGAGTCGGCGGGGTGGGTCTAGGCGTTCGGGACGACAGTTGATCTCGACCGCAACATTGAACTTCCGGCAGGCCTCGAAGACGAGCCCGGCATCGAACTCTGACTCCGGACGTTTCCGCTCACCCATGACCATTCGCCCCGTGCAGTGACCCAGCACATCCATGTGGGGGTTCGCGATTGCCACAACCATCCGCTGGGTCATCAGCTCACGAGGTGACCGCAGCTTGCTGTGCACAGAGCCGACCACGATATCGAGCTGGGCGAGCAGCTCGGGATCCTGGTCGAGCGATCCGTCTTCAAGGATGTCCACTTCAATGCCGGTCAACAGACGGAACGGCGCGAGCTCGGCGTTGAGCTCAGCCACGATCGCCAGCTCGTCCCTTAGTCGGTCTGCCGTGAGTCCATTCGCCACTCGCAAGGTCGGCGAGTGATCAGTCAGGACCGCATATTCGTGTCCGATCTCCAGCGCAGTCTCTGCCATCTCGCGGATCGGGC
>JBJMHG010000140.1:0-8056 GCA_045807485.1 Actinomycetes bacterium | reverse complement strand
CGGAGGTTGCCGGCATCGGCGCCGTCGTCGGACGCATCTCTTTGACGGGCGAACTTGGCTACGAGATCACTGTGCCGGCAGAACAGCAGCGTGACCTGCTGCAAGGTCTGCGGTCGGTCGGCGAGCCGTTGGGTATGCGCCTGATCGGTGACCGTGCGATCGACAGCCTGCGACTGGAGAAGGGTTACGGCATCTGGTCGGCAGAGTTCACTCAGGCGTACACCCCGGCGATGTCTGGTCTCGACCGTTTCGTCGACTACAGCAAGACTGACTTCATCGGGCGGGACGCCGTCGTCATGGCGCGAGAACACGCTCCCGAGCGTCGTCTAGTTCTTCTCGACATCACCGCCACCGACGCTGACGCTGCCGGCGATGAAGGTGTGTGGCTCGACGGGCGGCTGGTCGGATTCACTACATCCGGTGCGTATGGGCATCACCTCGGCAAGAGCCTTGCACTTGCATACGTCGACACTGCACTGGTCGACAACGCGGCCGCCGGAAGTCCGCCTGCCCTTGCGGTCGATATCGTCGGGGAGCCGCGTCCAGCGAAGATTTTGCTCCAGCCGCCCTACGATCCCGGCGGCGCCAAGCTGCGCAGCTAACGTTGGGCACTATGCGCGCAGTCGTCGTTCGTGAGTTCGGAGACCCCGCACGCCTCGACATCACCGATGTGCCCGTCCCAGACCCCGGTCCGCAGCAAGTCCGCATCGCGGTGACGGCAGCAGGCATCAACCCAGTCGACACCTTCAACATTCAGGATCCGTCTTGGGCAGGGCTCGAAGTCGGCTGTGTCCCCGGGTTCGACGTTTCCGGCTTGGTCGACGCGGTTGGCTCAGGGCTCGACCCTCGGCTTGTTGGCCGCCCCGTGATCGCGATGACCCCGTTTCCACGCGGTCAAGGTGGATACGCCGAGTTCGCGGTCGTGGATGAATCCCTGGTGGCGTACCTCGACGACGGCGTCGACGTAGTCGCTGCCGCCTCGATACCACTGGCGGCTGGAACCGCTTGGGAGGTGGTGCGGCACGTCAGGAACGCCGGGCCCTCAGTGCTGGTCGTCGGCGCCAGTGGTGGTGTCGGGCTGTTCTTTCTGCAGCTCGCTGCCCAGAGTGGTCTACGTCCGGTGGCACTCGGACGGCAGCGCAACCACGACGTGATGGCTGAGCTCGGCGCCGCCCACTGTGTCGACTACACGCAGCCCGGCTCGATCGCCCTCGCCGCGGAGCTGGCAGGCGGCCAGTTCGACTCCATCGTCGACCTCGCCGGCGGGGCCACGACCGCCGCAGCGCAGCAGTTCTTGCGCGATGACGGCGTTGTCTGCGCGATCGCGACCCCAGAACTGGACGTGGATGCGCTCATCGACCACAACCAGACCTTCCACGGTGTTCTCATCCGTGACGACGGCCAGCGCCTACGCCTTCTCGCCTCGCGGTACAACGCCGGAAACCTCAGGACCCACGTCACTCACCAACTGCCACTTGAGGATGTGGCCGCAGCTCACCGGTTGCTCGACTCTGGCGAAGCAGCCGGCAAAGTCGTGCTCACCACCTAGCTGTTGCCACCTTGGCGGTACTTGCGAACGGCAAGCGGAACGAAGACAGCGAGGATCGCGGCAATGGCCATGCACGAGTAGGCCAGCGGATGTTGCTGCGACCAAGCATTCGTTGGGATGCCGGTGGGGTTGCCGAAAAGCTCCCGGCACGCCAGGACCACGCTGGATATGGGATTCCACTCAGCGACCACCTGAACCCACCCGGGCATACCCCGTAGTGGCACGAAGGCGTTCGAGAGGAACGTCACTGGAAAGAGCCACACGATGCCCGCGGTATTGGCCACCTCAGGGCTGGGCATGTACAGACCGATCCAAGCTCCAACCCAGCTCATGGCGAAACCGAAAGCGATGAGCAGCAGGACCGCAGCTACGGCGTCCACTACC
Organism: Actinomycetes bacterium; assembly: GCA_045807485.1. Classification (GTDB taxonomy): domain Bacteria; phylum Actinomycetota; class Actinomycetes; order JAHEKZ01; family JAHEKZ01; genus JAHEKZ01. The sequence continues at coordinate 6,123 of JBJMHG010000140.1, read as the reverse complement.
CCGTTGTGGATACGCCAGCCCACGACGAGGCCCGTGATCATCAACACGGCAAGCGTGAGCAACCCACGCACGATGTCGGACGTCGTGCGGCCCAACAACACAGCAGAGTTCGCCATCGGCAGGGATCGGAATCGATCGATCACACCGTGCTTCAGATCCTCAGCCATCCCAACGGTGGTTGATGCCGAGTTGAACGCGATGGTCTGCACGAAGATCCCAGCCATCAAGTACTCGCGGTATGAGCCACCACCCGGCACCGGGATCGCACCGCCGAACACATAGGCGAAGAGCAGCACGAAGACGATGGGTTGGAAGATCGAGAAGAAGAGCAGCTCTGGTACCCGCGGCACCTTGAGCAAGTCACGCTTGGCAACGACCCACCCGTCGTGGAGGGTCCACCCGAACCAGGGACGCACTCCTGTTCCCGCTAACGTGCCGGTGCTGGTCACAGCGGTGTCGGTCATCGTTTGCTCCGCTTCTTCGCGGCGGCCGCCTGTTCGGCGGCGTCCTCGGCGGCGTGGCCGGTGAGTGAGAGGAAGGCGTCGTCGAGAGTAGGACGCCTCAGCGCAAGATCGTCGATTTTGATTGACGCCTCGTCCAGCGATCGCACGATGTCGACCAGCACTCCTGCGCCATTGGCCACTGGCGCAGTCACTCGCCGGCTCTGCGCATCCACGTCCGCCTGCGACTGCGTTACCTGCGAAAGAGCTGCTCCGGCCGCGTCCAACATCTCGGCGTCGTGCACGACCAGCTCGATCCGTTCCCCACCGACCTGGCGCTTCAAGTCGTCGGGAGACCCGCGGGCGATGACTTTCCCGTGGTCGATCACGACGATGCTGTCTGCCAGCAGGTCGGCTTCTTCGAGGTACTGCGTCGTCAGGAGGACGGTCGCGCCGTCGGCGACCAGCTCGCGAATGACGTCCCACATGCCTAGCCGACTGCGCGGGTCGAGGCCGGTCGTTGGCTCGTCCAACAGCACGATGGGCGGGCGTGCCACCAGGGCAGCAGCCAAGTCGAGACGTCTGCGCATTCCGCCTGAGTACGTCTTGGCGGGCCGGTCCGCGGCATCGGTGAGATCAAACCGGTCAAGCAGCTCTTTGGCTCGACCGCGGCTCTCCTTGGGCGACAAGTGGTAAAGCCGGCCAACCAAGTCCAGGTTCTCGCGGCCGGTGAGGTACTCATCAACTGCGGCGTACTGACCCGACAGGCCAATCAGCTTGCGAACCTCGCCCGGCTCTCGGACGACGTCGATACCTCCGACCGATGCACGACCTGAGTCTGGCTTCAACAACGTCGTGAGGACACGAACAGTCGTCGTCTTGCCGGCGCCGTTCGGACCGAGAAGCCCGACGATGCTCCCCTGCTGCACCTCGAGGTCGACTCCGTCAATGGCATGCACGTCACCGAAGTGCTTGACGAGTCCTTCCACTTCAATTGCGGTCGTCGTCAACCTGCTCCTCTTCCGCTCCGGCTGCGTCTCCAAGCAGCAACTCATCACGCTGCGCCCACTCCAGCAGCGGCTCGATGTCGAATACTGCCTCATCAATACCGTGATGCATGTCACCGCGCTCGGCAAACCTGGCCGGCATTGTTGTGATCGTGAAGTCCTCGGGCGCTGCGTCGTCGATCTCAGCCCATTCCAGCGGCGCGGACACTGTTCCCAGCGCATTACCTCGGACGCTGTACGCGGACGCGATGGTGTGATCCCTTGCGTTCTGGTTGTAGTCGATGAACAGGCTGTGCGGATCTCTGTCCTTTCGCCACCACGTCGTCGTCACATCGTCCGGTGCCCTACGTTCGACCTCACGCGCAAATGCCAGCGCCGCACGTCGCACATCTTTGAAGCCATAACGGGGCGGGATGCGCACGTAGATGTGCATTCCCTTGCCTCCGCTGGTTTTCGGCCACCCAACCGCACCGAGCTCGTCCAGTACCTCATGCGCAACATGAGCCACCCTGCGAACCGTCGAGAAGTCACACAACGGCATCGGGTCGAGGTCGATCCGCCACTCATCGGGCTTCTCGGTATCACTACGGCGGCTGTTCCAGGGGTGAAACTCTACGGTCGACATCTGGACTGCCCAGACGACGCTTGCCAGCTCGGTGACACAGAGCTCGTTGGCTGTGCGGTTATAGCGGGGAAAGTGCAGTTGAACGGTCTCGACCCATGGCGGTGCACCGGACGGAAGGCGCTTCTGGTGCACCTTTTCGCCATCCACTCCCTTCGGGAAGCGATGCAGCATGCAGGGTCGCCCTCGCAAGGCATTCACGATTCCGTCGCCGACGCTGATGTAGTACTTGGCGAGGTCAAGCTTGGTGGCGCCGATCTTGCTGAAGTAGACGCGATCAGGGTTCGTGATACGGACGTCATGGTCCCCTACTTCGAGCTCGATCGTCGGGGTCTTGGAGCTGCTCGCCATCGCCCCAACCTAAGTCAGGGTGCGCGCAAGGACTGATAAATCTTGAACCAGTCTGTTTGTTGACTCACTCAAGTCTGACTAGGGTGGAGCCGTGAGCAATGACACCGCCGAACTGCTGCGCGAGCGCGGGCTGCGCGTGACGGCGCAGCGCCTGGCGGTGCTGCACGCGGTGCCCCGTGAATCGCACCTTACGGCCGACGCTGTGGCCGAGTCGGTGCGCGCCAAGGTCGGCTCGATCTCTTTACAGGGCGTCTACGACGCACTTGCTGCGCTGGTGGACGCCGGTCTGCTCCGGCGGATCCAGCCGGCCGGCTCACCTGCGTTGTTCGAGGCGCGGGTCGCCGACAACCACCACCACGTCATTTGCCGCGGCTGCGGTCGGGTGGCTGATGTCGACTGCGCCGTCGGCGACACACCCTGCCTGACAGCGGCCGATGACTCGGGATTCCAGATCGACGAAGCCGAGGTCGTGTACTGGGGACGATGCCCAGAGTGCTCAGCGACCAGCCAGGCGACGACGGGGCCAGTAGACGACCAAAACAGTAGAACAGTGACCATGCCCGGCGAGAAACAGGAGAGCGAACGACGTGTCTGAGATCGGTAGCGAAAGTGAGAACCCGGCGATTCCCTCGCCGACCCCCGCGACGAAGCGGCCCAGGAGCAACCAGGACTGGTGGCCCAACCAGCTGAATCTGCAGGTGCTGCATCAGCACACGCCTGAAGGCAACCCCCTCGGCGCAGACTTCAGCTACAGCGAGACCTTCAAAGACCTCGACGTCGAGGCGCTGAAGCAAGACGTCTTCAACGTCATGACGACGTCACAGGACTGGTGGCCCGCTGACTACGGTCACTATGGGCCGCTGTTCATCCGGTTGAGCTGGCACGCCGCCGGGACGTACCGCATCGAGGACGGACGCGGCGGAGCCGGCGATGGCTCGCAACGGTTCGCACCACTCAACAGTTGGCCCGACAACGCCAACCTCGACAAGGCCCGACGGCTGCTTTGGCCGGTCAAGCAAAAGTACGGACAGAAGATCTCGTGGGCTGACCTCCTGGTGTTCGCAGGCAACTGTGCGATCGAGTCGATGGGCTTGCAGACGTTTGGCTTCGGTTTCGGCCGCGAGGATGTCTGGGAGCCAGAGGAAGTCTTCTGGGGTCCAGAGGACGCCTGGCTCGGTGACGAGCGCTACTGCGGTGAGCGAGACCTCTCAGGCCCGCTGGGTGCGGTTCAGATGGGGCTCATCTACGTCAACCCCGAAGGGCCAAACGGCAAGCCAGATCCACTTGCCGCGGCGAACGACATCCGCGAGACCTTCCGCCGGATGGCGATGGACGACAAAGAAACTGTTGCCCTGATCGCCGGCGGACACACCTTCGGCAAGACCCACGGCGCCGCTCCAGCCACCTATGTGGGGCCCGAGCCGGAAGGCTGCCCGGTCGAGGCAGTCGGTCTCGGGTGGCGCAACACCTACGGCACGGGCAAAGGCGACGACACCATCACAAGCGGCCTTGAGGGAGCATGGACCCCTACACCTATCCAGTGGGACAACAGCTTCTTCGAGACGCTGTTCGGTTTCGAGTGGGAACTCACCGAGAGTCCTGCCGGCGCCAAGCAATGGAAGCCGAAGGACAACGCCGGAGCTGACCTCGTCCCCGACGCGCACAACACCTCGGTCAGGCACGCGCCGATGATGGCGACCACTGACCTGGCCCTTCGGTTCGACCCGATCTACGAGCCGATCTCACGCCGATTCATGGAGAACCCCGACGAGCTCGCGGACGCCTTCGCCAGGGCCTGGTACAAGCTGCTGCATCGTGACATGGGTCCGGCCACGCGGTACCTCGGTCCCTGGGTGCCAGAGCCGCAGCTGTGGCAAGACCCGGTTCCGAGTGTCGATCACACCTTGATCGACAACGACGACATCGAAGCGCTCAAGAGCTCGATCCTCAGCTCGGGTCTGTCTGTCGCTCAGTTGGCGACGACTGCATGGGCGTCGGCAGCGTCCTTCCGTGGCACGGACATGCGTGGTGGGGCGAACGGCGCCCGCATCCGGCTCGAGCCGCAGCGGAGCTGGGAAGCCAACGACCCCGCCGAGCTTGGAAAAGTGCTGCAGGCGCTCGAGCAGATCCAGGCCGACTTCAACGGGTCCGCATCGGGCGGCAAGAAAGTGTCACTGGCTGACCTCATCGTGTTGGGTGGTTGCGCCGCCGTTGAGCGGGCAGCCAAGGACGCCGGATACAACGTCACTGTTCCCTTCACCCCTGGGCGCACCGATGCCTCGCCAGAGCAAACCGACACCGACTCGTTCACGGTGCTCGAACCGCGTGCCGACGGGTTCCGGAACTATCACCGCGCTGGCGAGAAGGTTTCTCCTGAGACCCTGCTACTCGACCGGGCCAATCTGCTCATGTTGACGGCGCCTGAGATGACGGTCCTCGTTGGAGGACTTCGGGCGTTGGACGCGAACACCGGGCGAGCCAGTCACGGCGTCTTCACGAACCGCCCGGGAACCCTCAGCAACGACTTCTTCGTAAACCTGCTCGACATGGGTACGGAGTGGTCCGCGTCGGAGTCGACGGAGAACGTCTACGAGGGCCGTGACCGTGCGACCGGCGAGGTCAGGTGGACCGCCACAGCGGTCGACCTGGTCTTCGCTTCCAACTCGCAGCTTCGTGCGCTGGCCGAGGTCTACGCCAGTGCCGATGCCAAGCAGAAGTTCGTCGACGACTTTGTCGCCGCCTGGAACAAGGTCATGATGCTCGACCGGTTCGATGTGAAGTAGGTCAATCGCACCAAGCGTTGGGGCGTCGCGCGACCCGGTCAGGGATGCGCGGCGCCCCGCTTGTTCGCCGTGTTTGCGGAATCTTGATTCACTGGCCCTTCTCGTAGGGCTTGCCGACACTCGCCCGAATCGCGTCGGACGCGTCCCAGTCGTTGGCCTGCATCGCTGCTACGACGATGCCGTCACGTACCCAATACGCGCGAAAGGCGCCAGCAGTGTCACCGTCAATCGTCACCGAGTCGTAGCCATCGGGTCCAACGTAACCGACGTACTCCATACCGAAGTCATACTGATCGGTGAAGAAGTAGGGCTGACGGTCGTAAGGCTCCTCCTCACCCATCAGGTTGTGGGCGGCCACGCGTCCCTGCTTGATCGCGTTGTCCCAATGCTCGACTCGCACTCGTCGCTTCAAGACAGGGTGATCCTGGTTGGCGATATCGCCGATAGCGAAGATGTCTCGGTGTGAAGTGCGCAAGAACTGGTCGACGAGCACGCCGTTCTCGACTTCCAAGCCAGCAACCTCAGCCAACGATGTCTCGGGCGCAACTCCGATACCAACAACGACGAGGTCACTATGGGCTAGGTCGGACTCCGACACCGGCGTCCCCAATCGAAGGTCGACACCATGGCGGCGGTGCAGGTCGGCGAACACTTGGGCCACCTCGGGCCCAAGTACAGCCACCAACGGTAGGGGCGCCGCCTCGTGAACTGTCACGGCGCACCCCGCCTCGCGAGCTGCTGATGCAACCTCGAGTCCGATCCAGCCACCGCCGATCACCGTCACGTTCGGCTTCTCACGCAGCGCGGCTTGGAGCCGCTGGTTGTCGTCGATCGTTCGCAGGTAGACCACGGGTTTGCCGCTGTTGTCAGCGAGGGCAAGGTGCCGGGGAGAAGAACCAGTCGCCAGCACAAGTTGGGTG
>JBJMHG010000139.1:0-2921 GCA_045807485.1 Actinomycetes bacterium | reverse complement strand
CGTGGGTTTCCTTGATCGTCCGAGGGCTCACCCACCTCACCAGGTTGAGCACACTTCCCGCCTTGTCGTTGGTGCCGCTGGCGCGAGCGCCTCCGAACGGCTGCTGGCCCACGACCGCTCCCGTTGGCTTGTCGTTGACGTAGAAGTTGCCTGCCGAATACCTCAGCCTGTCGCTGACCTTTGCCACGACCCCGCGATCACGGGCGACGATTGAGCCGGTCAGTGCATACGGAGCGATGCCCTCCATCTGGTCGAGCATCTCGTCAAAGCTGTCATCTTCATATACGTGAACCGACAGGATTGGTCCGAAGTACTCCGTGCGGAACACCTCGTGTGCTGGGTTGCTGCTCACCAAGATCGTCGGGCGCACGAACCAGCCCTCGCTGTCGTCAGCAGTCCCACCGACCAGCACCTCGAGCTCGTCATCAGATGCGGCTCGTTTCAGCACATCGTCATGCTTGGCAAAAGCACGGTCGTCGATGACAGCACCCATGAAGTTGTCAAGATCGGCCACATCCCCCATCGTCAGTGCGTCGACGTCGGACGCGATCGCGTCACGTAGTTCGCGCCACAAGCTTCGCGGCACATAGGCGCGAGATGCGGCGGAGCATTTCTGGCCCTGATACTCGAACGCTCCGCGAACGAGCGCGGTTCGCAACACATCCAGGTCCGCTGAAGAATGCGCGACCACGAAGTCTTTGCCCCCCGTCTCGCCGACTAGGCGCGGATACGAGCGGTAGGACGGAAGGTTCTCGCCGACTCGCTTCCAGAACGACTGAAAGACCGGGGTCGATCCGGTGAAATGCACGCCGGCAAAGTCGGGATCACCGAACACAACGTCACTCACATTGGCGCCGTGGCCCGTGACCATGTTGATTACGCCGGGCGGTAAGCCGGCCTCGATCAAGAGGTCCATCAAGATCGATGCGGCGAACTGCTGGCTGGACGCCGGTTTCCACACCACGGTGTTTCCCATAAGGGCCGGAGCCGTCGGCAGGTTTCCGGCAATGGCGGTGAAGTTGAACGGGGTGACGGCGTAGACAAAACCCTCGAGCGGTCGGTGGTCCAAGCGATTCCATACCCCCGGCGACGACACCGGCTGCTCCGAGAGCACTTGCCGACCGAAGGCGACGTTGAACCGCCAGAAGTCGATCAACTCGCAGGCCGAATCGATCTCGGCCTGAAAGACCGTCTTCGACTGCCCCAGCATCGTGGCGGCATTGAGCCGATCCCGCCAGGGACCCGCGAGCAGATCGGCCGCCCTCAGCAGCACTGCCGCCCTGTCGTCGTACGACATCGCACGCCAGGTGGGTGCGGCGTCCTTGGCGGCAGCGACGGCCCTTTGAGCATCCGACGGCGTCGAGTCGCGCAGGCGACCAAGCACGTGATGTCGCTTGTGCGGCTGCACCACCGCGACCTCGTCGCCCCCGCCCATCGCTGCCTTGCCAGCGATCACCTGATGCAGCTCCCGCTCAGATCCCGCCAGGTCGCGGAGCGCGGCTTCGATCGCCTTCCGCTCGACGCTCGACGGCGGGTATGACCTCACCGGCTCGTTCCGTGGCGCAGGAACTTGGGACACAGCGTCCATGGTGACCTCTCGATCTCGGCGGCACTCGCTCGAAGGAACTACCCCGTCATCGTGACACGCAGCGGGTCAGAGGTCGACGGCCTCCAGAAGCTCATCGAGTGCGTCTCTCAGACACTGTCCGAGCACATCGAGATCCCCCATGGCGTCGCGGTCCCCGAAAAGGCCGAAGAACACCTTGCCGTCGTACGAGGTGATGCCGACGCTGAGCGCCTGACCCTTGGACAACGGCGCCACCGGATACGCCTCGACCAGCCGGGCCCCGGCCAGATAGCGCGCAGACTGAGGGCCGGGCGCGTTGGTCACCAGCAGGTTGAACATTCGGTGCGACAGCCCAGCAGCCAGTCTTGCTCCCGCTGCATGCAACGTGGCCGGGGCAAATCCCGCAAGCCCCGCCAAACGCTGTGCGCGCACTGTGCGCCGGTCCGTCAACGCCGCTCTCATGGCATACGTGACCTGATGCAGGCGCATCACTGGGGACGGCTCACCGACCGGCAGCTCCACGATCACGGAGGCGACCGCTGAGTTCACGTCAAGGTCATCGACGCTCATCGGAACCAGCGCGCGCACCGACGACCGACCCGTCACAGCCTCACCCCGCATTTGCAGCCAGGAGCGGAGTCCACCGGTGACAACGGCCAGCACCACGTCATGGACGCTTGCGTCGTACTGCGCGCGTACCTTCCGGAACTCCTCCAACGGCGCCATGGTGGTCGCGAACCGTCTCGCATGCCCTATGTCGACGTTGAGGGGCGAGCTCGGCGCTGTTCTTGCCACTGCGGAGGCCATGTGAAGGGCACTGCCTGCCGCCGACCCGATGCGACCAAGACTCCGACTAACGTCACCGAGACCATGTCGAGCAGCGTCAACTAGCGCGCTGGGGCGATGGACGATCTCGCTGATCGCACCACCGAGCAGGTCGACGTTCGAGGGACCTCGACCGGGACGCCAGACCCGGCCATCGTGGTGTTCTTCATCGAGGGTGACCGCGTCGTCGTCGAACAGCACTTCGCCGATCTCGATCGCCGCGATGCCGTCGACAAGCGCTTGGTGCGTCTTGGTGATCAGCGCAATCCGGTCCCCCGAGAGTCCCTCGACCAGGTACATCTCCCAGAGCGGACGGTGGCGATCGAGCGGCCGACTCAGGACTCGGGCCACCAGCTCGTGCAACTGGTCGTCACTTCCCGGTCGAGGCAGAGCGGTTCTGCGCACGTGATAGCTCAGATCGAAGTTCTCGTCGTCCACCCAGACCGGGGAAGCCAGACCTGCTGGTACTTCGCGGACCCGCTGCCGGTACCGCGGGACCAGATTAAGTCGATCGTCGACCAGATCCGAC
>JBJMHG010000138.1:0-4898 GCA_045807485.1 Actinomycetes bacterium | reverse complement strand
CGCCACCCCCTCAGCCATCCGCGCGCCGAGGGGCGTCAAGCCCAGAGCCAGCGTCAACACCAGGCTGACGCCGAGCGAGAGCAAACCCGGAATCACCAGCAGCCGGGCCAGCCGATCACCCACCGCGATCTCTGCACTGCTGAAGTCGAGGGACGCGTCTGGGGTGATCGATCCGGTTGCGGACGTCGTGGTGCCCCAAGGGATGAGCACAAGAAGCACCACCACAGAGATGACGACCAGGGCCAGTAGTGCCCAGAGCGCCGCAGTCCTTGCTGTCATGCGTTGGCGTCCAGCCAGGAACGCCATTGGTCGACCAGCTCGTCGAAGGATGCACCTACCGTCTTCTCGGCGGCATCATTCAGGCGGTCTTGCTCTAAACCGTCACCCTTCGCGACGGCGACATAGAACGGCACGAGCTTCTGCTCGCCGTATCGATCAGCGATCATCTGGCAGAACGACCAACCGCTCTCGTAGGCCATTCGACGTTCCTCTTGCGTTCTGGCGAAGTCGAAGTCAGAGTCAGCCGGCAGCTGTTCAGGAACCTCACCGGCCCGGACCTGCTCGAAGAGCCTCGTCCCGATGTAAGAGAACGGGACGCCGGACCCGCGGTACCCGACGTACTCGGCCAGCCCCTCTGACAGCCAGCTAGGTGTCCCCCCCTGAGGAAGCGCATCCTGTGCGACATGGGTGATCTCGTGACGCAGCACGATCTCGCGCGCCAGCGGTGGCATTCGGTCGTAGTACGTCGGATTGACGAGCACCCGCACGATCGGGCCGTCCTGCCCCGACTCCCACCGAGTCACCGCCACCTGGTCGCTTCCGGAGTTGACACCCAGCAGCGGATTGAGCAGTCGCGAGCTCGACGGCAGCACCACGACCGCCGTCTCCGGCCACTTCGCGTCCCAGAACGCCGCGACGTCAGCTCGCGCGCTCTCTGCTGTCGCACCCAGAGCGTCGATTCGCGGATCTCCGCTAGGTCCGATGACCAGCACCCGGCCGTTCCGGACCGACTGAACCGGTTCGTGATCCCAAAGATCGAGCCCGGACGGAGCCACGCGCACCAGGCGCCACTGCCCGTCCTTCAGACGAAAGACTGCGTCGGCCCGGCGTCCGACCCGCACATCGTCGACTCGCAGCCGGTACTCAACGATCGCCTGAGCCCGAAAAACGCCCTTCCTCGCCTCGGCAGCGGTCGGCTCAGCGGACTTGGCGAGCGTGAGGTGTAGGGATCGGAACGGGACGCCGGTCAACGAGGCGCTGGCGCCGAGGACGGACTCCCCGCGACTGCGCAGCTGGTGCTTGGCCATCGCGGCGGTGACCTGCTCGACTCCACGATCGACTGAACCTTCGACCCAGCTGACGAACGCACCGCGTCCGACGGTCGGCTTCGGACTCGACTCTGCGCTACTGAACCCGGCGGCGAATCCGGCGCCGGCACTGACGACCAGGGCTGCCGCGGCCAGCGGAGCCGCAACCCTGACCGCCTTACTGGGACGGCGCGCAGCAGCTGATCGACTCACTCGTCGATGGTAGGGGCCTCACCCACCGGCTAGGGCCGGCCGGCTCCCATGTACACCGACTGCCAGTAGCTGGAGAACAACTGGTCCTCGGTCACGCCGTCGGTTGGATTAGCCGCGTGAACGAACATGCCGCCCCCCACGTACATGCCGACGTGGCTGATGCCGCTGTAGAAGAAGACCAGGTCGCCAGGCATCAGGTTCGAGGAGTCGACCGGGGTGGTCTGGGATTTCTGAACGCTGGCCGAATGAACCAGGCTCACCCCCGCCGTAGCCCAAGCCGCCATCGTGAGCCCCGAGCAGTCGAACGCGCTCGGACCCGCAGCGCCGAAGACGTACGGCTTGCCCAGCTGAGCCAGTGCGTACGCAGCGGCGGTGGAACCGCGACCGCTGCCCGAGGTCGACGCCGGTGCCGACGGAGTCGGCGAGGAGGGGGCCGACGGCTGCGACCGGGCGGACGCCGCAGCGTCTTGTGCGCGCTGCTCCTGCAGGCGCTCGAGCCTGGCGCGTTGCTCAGCCTTCAACCGCGACAACAGCTGCTGCGCCTCGGCGAGCTTCGCGTCAGCTGCTTCCTTTTGCTTCTGGGCCTCGGCCCGCAGGTCGCGAAGTCGTGAGAGCTCTTGGTCGGCGCGGATCTGGGACTGCTTGAGAGCCAGGCTTGCGGTCTCAGCGCGACGCAGGTCGGCGTCCTGGCTGCGCATCACCTGGTCAAGGGACTGTGCCTGCAGCAAGAAGTCGTCTGGAGAGCTCGAGAGCATCATCTGCATCGAGGGGTCAATGCCGCCCGTGGCGTACATGTCGGCTGCCATGTCGGCGAGCACCTGCTGGAGCGACTCGAACTCGCGCTCCTGCTTCTTGATCTGGTCGCGCAACGTTGCAAGGCGATGCCTGGCGTCCTGCACCTGCACTGCGATCTCGTTTGCGTGCTCGGTGGCGATCTCTGCCTCGTGATACAGGCTGTCGACGCGGTCTTGGACCTGCGCGATGCTGAGGTCAGGTTCGGCGGCCCCGGTACCGGGTACCAAAGCGATGGCGGTGATGCTGAGCGTCGCTGCTGCGACAAGCGCTATGGCGCGCGAAAACGACGGACGGGTCGCCATTAAGGCGGCTCTCCTTCTCCCTCATCCGCCTACCGGGTGAGCTGACGGGCTCGGGCTGGGAAGTGGCCCTACGACGCGTCCTGCCTGAGTAACACCCAGACCCTCTGCGCCGATTCGCCCCAGGGAAAGTGGTTCCCCGGCTCCGTCTTCGCGGCCGCTCACCTGCCGACACTTCTCGTGCCGATCTGTGCGCTTCCACGAACACTGGATTAGGCGTGAGCCCGCGTGCCGTCGGGGGACGGCGGTGACACTGGCTCGGCAAGGAACCCTAGTAACAGAACGGCAACGGATCAAACAGCGCGCGTGCTCCGGCCGTGTGTGTCGTCGGTCACAGGCTGTGTGGGATCTGTCACAGCTTGTGCCGATTTGTCCGGCTGATCCGGTGCAGGGCCGGAAACCAGGCGCAGCGGCGGGACCAGACCAGCCTCAGCCAGGACGCCGATGGCCCGCTCTTCTTCTGCCCCGATTTCTGGCGGAGCACCGAGCAGGACGGCCACGACGCAGTCGCCGCAGGCGTCCCCTCGGACGGCGCACCCGTCGCAGTCGATGATCATGAAGGTCTCCTTGGGATCGTGAGTCACCGAAGACGTTACGAGGCACCACCGACAACGCGGCGTGGATTCGCCAGCCTGTCGGAGGGGCGGCCTACCGTCGCACCGTGGCGTCGAACCAGGGCTCAGCACCAGCGAGCGTCGCTGCGACCCCTGGCGCTGTTCCGCTCTCCTTCGACGACCTCGGCACGCCCCTGGCCGACCTGACCTTCGTGGTCGTCGACCTCGAGACCACCGGAGGGTCGCCAGCCAGCTGCGCCATCACCGAGATCGGGGCGGTCAAAGTCTGCGGCGGCGAAGTGCTCGGAGAGTTTCAGACCTTGGTCAACCCTGATGTGCCCATCCCGGCCTTCATCTCGGTCTTGACCGGAATCACCGACATAGCAGTGGCAGGTTCTCCCCGCATTGGTGCTGTACTTCCGGCTTTCCTTGAGTTCGCCGCCGGCAGCACGCTCGTGGCGCACAACGCACCGTTCGACATCAGCTTCCTCAAGACCGCGGCCCAACAGCTGGGCCACGAGTGGCCGCGATTCCCCGTGCTCGACACCGCTCGGCTGGCGCGTCGCGTCCTTGACAGGGACGAGGCGCCGAACTGCAAGCTCAGCACGCTCGCCCGGCTCTTCCACTCGACGACAACGCCCAATCACCGGGCTCTTGAGGACGCCAGGGCCACGGTTGACGTTCTCCATGGGCTTTTCGAACGGGTGGGCTGCTTCGGCGTCACGACAATCGACGAACTCACGACCTTCTCTACTAGAGTGCATCCGGCTCAGGCACGCAAACGCCACCTGGCCGATGGCGTTCCCCGCGGCCCCGGTGTCTACATGTTCCGAGATGGACGCGGACGCGTTCTCTACATCGGTAAGTCCGTCGACATGCGAGCTCGCGTCAAGCAGTACTTCACCGCGTCCGAGGGACGCCGGCGCATGGCAGAGATGGTCGCGGCGGCCGAAGAGGTCGTGCCGCTGCCGTGTGCAACGCTGCTCGAGGCCGAGGTTCGCGAGCTGCGCATGATCGCCGAGTACAAACCGCCGTACAACCGCCGCTCCCGATTCCCTGAGAAAGTCAGCTACCTCAAGCTCACCGTCGACACCTTCCCTCGGCTCTCGATCGTGCGTGAGGTCAAAGACGACGAGACGACGTACCTCGGACCGTTCACCTCGAAGCGGCAGGCCGAGGCGGCGCGCGACGCCGTCCACGAGGCGTTCGCGCTGCGACAGTGCACGACGTCGCTGTCCACGCGCTCCAAACAGAGTGCCTGCATCCTCGCCGAGATGCACCGGTGTGGAGCGCCGTGCGAGGGGCACCAGACACCCGAGCAGTACGCCGACATCGTCGCGGCTGCCGCCCTCGCGATGACCGACGACGCACGACCGGTCATCGGGGCGTCCACCAGACGCATGCTGCCGCTGGCATCTGCGCAGCGGTTCGAAGAGGCGCTGCCGCACCGCGACCGACTTCGCGCCCTGCTCGCCGTTTCTGCGCGCTCGCAACGACTGCGAGCCATCGGCCGGTGTGCCGAGCTCGTGGCGGCACGTCCCACCCCCGACCACGGCTGGGAAGTCGCCGTCATCCGGTTCGGCCGGCTCGCCGCCTCCGGAGTCGCGCCTCCAGGTGTGGCGCCGCAGCCCTTTGTCGCCTCGCTGCGCGCCGCTGCCGACCAGGTCCTTCCCTCGCCCGGCGGATTCCCTGCGGCGTCCGCAGAAGAGGTCGAATGCCTGCTGCGCTGG
>JBJMHG010000137.1:0-4604 GCA_045807485.1 Actinomycetes bacterium | reverse complement strand
CGGGGTTTCATCGGCGGTGATCGTGATGGGCTCGGCGGTGCACACTTCGCTGACCTGCACCTGTGGATCGAGATCCTCTGCCACCAACCGGATCGCCAAATCTCGGTCGGTCACGATGCCTTCAATGCGACCGTCACTCGCCACGACGACGTCGCCGGTGTCTTCGTCTCGCATGAGCCGAGCGGCATCAGCTGCGCTGGCCGTGGGATCGACGGTGATCACCGGACCAGACATGATGTCCCGAATCTGTGTCATGACACTCTCCCTCTCTGCGAGATCATCCGCTGATCGACTGCATCATGTTCTGCGCAGCCTGCTCTGGAGTGATGTCTGCAGCCCTCGCGGCATTCTCGATTTGAGACTGCGTGATGTTTGCTGAGTCACCGTGCATTTCGTTCGGCTCTCCACAACCACATGAAGCGCACATGAGGCGTCCCCTTCTATTGGTGGCCGTACTTACCTGCCTTCGCGATGGCTACCCGCTTTCTTCTCACTGAAACGGGGCCGGAGGCTTCGTTATCGAGCACCGTTTCACTTTGGCCGGGTTTGGGTAGCCACGACGAAAGGAGGCTGATCGTGGACTTTCAGAGTGGCTGGAACGACGCATGGAGCGATGTCGCAAGTTTTCTCCCCAAGCTGGCGGCATTCTTGATCATCCTGATCATCGGATGGATCGTTGCGAGACTGCTGGCACGGGTGACAAACGCTGTGCTCGAGCGGGTTGGCTTTGACAATGCCGTTGAGCGAGGGGGCGTCGCGGCGGCGCTAGAACGCTCGAAGTACGACGCCAGCGACATCGCTGCGAAGCTCGTGTTTTACGCGGTGCTTCTGTTCACATTGCAGCTCGCGTTTGGAGTGTTTGGCCCAAATCCGGTGAGTGACCTTCTGACCGGTGTCATTGCATGGCTGCCACAGGCCTTCGTGGCAATAGTGATCATCGTTGTGGCGGCCGCCATTGCCAGCGCCGTCAAGGACATCATTGGAAATGCTCTAGCCGGATTGTCCTACGGTCGAATCCTGGCCAACGTGGCGAGTGCTTTCGTTCTCGCTCTCGGGATCATCGCGGCTCTTGATCAGGTGGGCGTCGCCACGGCTGTCACGGCGCCAATCCTCATCGCGGTGCTGGCCACCGTTGCCGGAATCATCATCGTGGGAGTTGGTGGCGGTCTAGTGCGGCCCATGCAAGGCGTGTGGTCGAACTGGATTGAGTCAATCGGTCAAGAGTCGGTCAACGTACGCCGTGAGATCGATCTGAACCGAGCTACCGCTGGACGTGACGCGAGCGCTCCGCCACGTGCTGCCGGTCAGGATGCCCCCACGATCATGATGCGAGATGCCCAGCGCTAGTGCGAGGCGAAAGGTCCCTCAATCGGCTTGGCGCGCCTAGCTCACGCAGAGGCAGAAAGGGTGGCCCGCTGGGTCAAGGAACACTCGAAACGTGGTCCCTGGCTGATGATCGTGCTTAGTGGCGCCTAACGCCACAACCCCCTTCTCAGCGGTATCGAGATCGTCGACGATGACGTCCAGATGCATCTGTTGTGGCAGTGCCTGAGCCGGCCAGTCGGGCGCCCTGAAGTTCGGGACCTGTTGAAACGAAATGCACTGGCCGGAGTCGCTTCGGATGTCTGCCCAGCCGTCCGACATTTCGATCTTCCAGTCGAGCATCGTTCCGTAGAACGTTGCGAGCGTTGAAGGGTCTGGACAGTCGAGGACAATGGTCGGGAATCGTGCAATAGCCATGCGTAGCAGGTTAGCCGTGGCGACCGGGGGCGACAGATCGCCTACACCCTTGCGGATGCCAACCGTGGTACTCGACCGCTAAATGCCTGGTCGCGAGACCGATCATGTCGCATGATCTCGGTGAATCACTGACTTTTCTGCGGAGCGAAGGGTGGCCCCACGTGCTCGACCGCATCGCGCCACCGCGGATGGGTCGCAGTTTTCGGTGGCTGCTTGGCGCCACCTGGGTCAGCAACATCGGTGACGGCATCGCGCTCGCCGCAGGCCCACTCCTTGTCGCATCGCAGACCAACAACGCGATGCTCGTGGCGCTAGGCGCGCTGCTGCAGCGGGTGCCCTGGCTGTTACTCGGACTGTACGCCGGGGCGCTCGCCGACCGCCTCGACCGACGACGGATGATCATGATTGCCGACGGACTACGCGCTGCGGTGGTTGGCGTCCTCAGCATCATCATCTTCACGGGCACGGTAAACATCGCAGCGGTGCTGGTCGCGATGCTCCTGCTCGGAGTGGCCGAGGTGTTCGTCGATACGCCGTCGCAGACCATGCTGCCCATGGTCGTGCAGCACGACGATTTGGGGATTGGGAACGCCAGACTGGCCGGCGGCTTCCTCGTGGGTAATCAGATCGTCGGACCGCCGTTGGGTGCCTTTCTCTTTGCGTTCGGAATGGCCGCTCCGTTCGTCACCCAGGCGGTCCTCATCGCGCTGTCCGTGCTGCTTGTTGCGCAGATCGCAACACCCAAGGGACCGGTTCGAGAGCTGGATGACACTCACGTGCTGCGCGACATCGCTGAGGGAGTGCGATGGCTGGTACACCATGACGCGGTTCGCACTCTGGCGCTGGTGATCGTTGCGTTCAACATTACGTTCGGTGCTGCATGGGCAGTGCTGGTTCTTTACGCACTCGACCACTTGCACATGAGTGAGGTCGGCTTCGGGTTCCTCAGCACGTCCGCTGCGGTTGGTGGTCTGCTCACCACCGTGATGTATGGACGTATCGAACGACGGTTCGACCTCGGCGACATCATGCGCGTGTGCCTGCTGCTCGAAGTGTGTGCACACCTGGCCTTCGCTCTCACGACCTCGGGGTATGTGGCGATGGTGATCATGTTCGTGTTCGGCGCTTATGCGTTCGTCTGGCACGCAGTTTCGCAAACCGTGCGACAGCGAGCGACACCAATGGAGCTGCAGGGCAGAGTCGGAAGCGTCTATATGGTCTGCGTGTTCGGCGGCATCGTCGTAGGCGAGGCTCTAGGAGGGTGGATCGCGGAGAACTGGGGGCTGACCGCGCCGTTCTGGTTCGCCTTCGTGGGTTCAGGCATCACGCTGGCTCTGGTGTGGCGACGGCTTTCAGCCATCGCGCATACTGAGCCCGCTGTATGACTGCTAGCTGACAACCTCCGACGGCGCTGGACGCATGTCGCGTTGGAGTTGGGCTCGACGGTCGACGGAGTCCTCCGTAGAGTCGCGGGGCAGGGTCAACTAAGACCTTCAGCGTTAGGCGGTCGATGTCAGATAAGCGCCAATAGTGGGGGCGGCCCTCAGCAAAATCGCCGTCGGTGGGTGCTTTCTCCTGCTGGTCTCTGTTGTCGTTGGCGGCGCGGTCAATGATGGATATGCGCAGTCGCGGGACTACGTCAGCGCCCTGTCTGGCCGCGGATCCACCGCTGCCTTTGTTGGCATGGTGGGTCTGTTGGGTTTCTCGGCCGCACACGCGGCGGCCGGGTTGGTGTTCCGCCAGCGCTCCCGAACCGCATTCGTGGGGCTCGAGCTCGCCGCTGTGTCGGGCGTCGTCGTTGCCTTCGCCCGGATTCAGTGCCCCCAGGGCGCGGCCGGTTGCAGCCGTGGCGACGGCATCCCGGCCGATGCGCTAGACCGAGTGCACGGCTTTGGGGTCGTGGCGTATGAATTCTGTTTCATTGTGGGGGTTGTCGCTGCAGGTTGGTGGCTGATGCGCGCGTCCAAGGCTGTTCGAGTGAGGGCTTGGGCCGTGGCGCTCTTCGCCCTCGTCGTCACGTCGGCCGCGCTGCTCGCAGCAATGCCCGATGATTCCCCCGGCATGGTTCAGCGCATGTGGCTGTCCGTGAACTCCCTGGCGATCATCGGGGTTGCCCTAGCCGGGTCGCGACATCGGTGACGGTTCCGAACAGGTCGCTTGGCAACGGGCTTTCGCCAGGACGCACTTGTCGCAAAGTGACCGTCTCGGGTAGCTCAGAAACCTCGTCAACCTTGATGGGGAGGACGAACTCGGTCGCCAGGCGACCCGGTCGCAAATACGCCGACATGTGTAACCGGGTCTCGGACAGCTTGGTGTCGTCGGGATAAGAACCCAGATTGTGGTGCCGACGGAACCGATCCGGGAGGTCCCCAACCGTCAGTTCGTTGTCTCCAGCGACCACCGGTTTCACCTGCCATCCGATCGACTTGTCGCTGCGGTGGTCTAACTGGACTACCCAGTGAAGCGCGCTGCCTTCAGTCGTGACCTGCACAGGTGCGTCAATCACGGCATTAGGCGCAGGGTCGTCGTCGCGAGTGGTGACGAAGCCCGAGTAGTCACCGGTGATGATTCCAGTGAGCGCTTTGACGGTGAGGCTCGACCGAATCCGATAGTCGTCGCGCTTGTCGCCGGAAACCGGAAAGGGAACCGTGACGGTTGTCTGCCCAGGGCGGACGCGGAAGACCGACTTCACCGAGTCACCGCCGCGTCCGTCGCTCGATGCGTCCACGTAGAAGCGTTCACCACCCACCGGGTGACCAGTGATGTCGAGCGTGATCTCTTCGAAGTGTTGGCCACCGTCGCCCTCGGTGATCGTCACGTCTTGGACGTCGACACGGGGCAGAGTGGGACGAGCGGCGTCGGAA
>JBJMHG010000136.1:0-4810 GCA_045807485.1 Actinomycetes bacterium | reverse complement strand
CACCCCGCCGACAGGCACGTATCCAGAATTGACGCCCTTGGCGAACGTGATCAGGTCGGGCTCGACTCCGAAGTGCTCGTATGCGAACCAGTCACCGGTTCGACCAAATCCGGCCATGACCTCGTCGGCGATGTAGATGATCCCGTACTTGGTGCACAGCTCGCGCACGCCCGCGAGATAGTGCGCCGGCGGAATAAGCACACCGGCCGTACCGACAACCGTCTCGAGCACAAGTGCTGCAATCGTGTGCGGCCCTTCGAACTGGATCACCGACTCAAGGTGTTCGAGCGCGCGATCGGCCTCTTGCTCGTCACTCGTCGCCCAGAACGGTGACCGATAGGGATACGGACCGAAGAAGTGGACGATGCCAGCGATGCCTGTCTCGTTCGGCCAGCGGCGCGGGTCGCCGGTCAGCGTGACGGCCGTTGACGTGTTTCCGTGGTAGCTGCGATACGCCGACAGCACCTTGTGCCGTCCGGTGTGCAGACGAGCCATGCGGACGGCGTTCTCGATAGCGTCCGCGCCACCGTTGGTGAAGAACACCTTGTTGTGGTTAGGCGGCGCCAGCTCACTGATCAAGCGGGCCGCTTCGCTGCGGACGTCGTTGGCGTGCTGCGGCGCAACGGTGGTGAGCTTGGCCGCCTGCTCTTGAATCGCCGCAACCACCTTGGGGTGCTGATGCCCGATGTTGGTGTTGACCAGCTGCGACGAGAAGTCGAGGTAGCGCGTGCCTTCGTAATCCCAGACGTAGACGCCATCGGTGGCCGCGATGGCCAGTGGGTTCAGTGCTCCCTGCGCTGACCACGAATGGAACACGTGCTGGCGATCGAGAGCGACAACCTCTTCTCCGCGAGCGGGGTCTGGCGTGGGTGCTGTCATCGGGGACTCCTTGCCGAAGAGCGAACGGCCTCCAGGCTAAGCCCACGAGCACCGGCGTGTGACGTGGGCTGCGTCGTCAGATCACGCGGTCCGCGACCGCTTACGCCGGTTCGTCGACCTGGACGCCGCCGGCCAGTCGTCAAGAGCGCGGTCGAGTGCCGCCACCAACTGCTCGAAACTCGCCCCAACATCTTGCGGAAGTCCGAAACCATGACTTGCTTCCAGCGCGACGAAGCCGTGCAACGCACTTCTCACGAACCGGGTCGCGTCGATTCCCCGAGAGCCCTTCAGGCCGTACCCAGCAAGAACGGCGAGCACCGGCGTCAGCACTTGGGACGCGCCTGCCTCATGTTCGGTGTCCCCTGGCGCCGGTGCCGCCACGGTCGCGGCATAGCGTCCAGGATGGCGAACTGCGTACTGGCGGTATGCGTCACAGACAGCTGCCAGCGCGTCATCGCGAGACCTGCCAACTGCAGCCGACGTCACCTGATCACCCAGCTCATCGAGACTCTTGAGCGTGAGTCGCCGCCGCATGCCGTCCAGCCCATCGACGTGCTTGTAGAGGCTCGGCACTGAAACTCCCAGCTGTGCGGCGACCGACGACATCGTCAGCGCGTGCAATCCGTCTTGATCGGCGAGGTCCCCAGCGACGCGGTCGATCCGATCCGGTGTCACCCCGGCTCTAGGCACTAGGTATGCCCTTCAAGAATTCGAGGACGCGAGGTCCGACCTGGTCGGGGAACTCCGCGTGTGGATAGTGACCCGCGGACTCGACGATGAAGAGCTCTGCATCAAGTCGAGCGGTGACGAGATTCGCCTCAGCCGCAGGATCTTTGAAGTCGGGGTCTTTGGAACCCATCATGACCAGCACTGGAACCTTGACGGCGTCCAACCGGTCATCCGCGGGCTGATGTGACGTCCGAGCCGTACGTTGGAATGCGTGCCAAGATCCCGGCCGGGTGAGTGACGACATCAGACCAACGACGTATTCGTCGTAGTCCGCGGGTCGTTGGGCAGGAAACGCTCTGCGGTGAAAGATCTTCCAGACCTTGGGTCCCCAAGGGCGCATTAGTGCGGTGCGCATCGCGACGCCCATACCGGGCGGCATCGGCACGTTGCGCACGAATGGGCCGATGAGAATCAGGCCGTTGACCAGTTCAGGACGATCGACGGCAACGATGGCTGCGACCGCCGCACCCATCGAGTTGCCCAGAATGAAGGCCGGGCCGCCGCCCAGCTGTTCGATCAGCGCAATCGCGTCGGACGCCGCTGCCAGATCGTCGAACTCGGTGAACCCACTCGAGCTGTCGCCGTGACCGCGCAGGTCGAAAGACGCGACCCGGTATCCGGCGGCCACCAGCTGTGGGGTCAAGAATCGATAGCTGCCCCGCACATCACCCATTCCAGGTATTGCCACGACGAGTGGTCCCTCACCGGATACGTCGAAAGCGATTTCGCCATTGGGTCGAGCAAGGTATTGCGTTGGCGCGGTCATGGGCGTCATGTCGGCTCCTACGTCGCAGAAGATGGGGTCTCGAACTCGAACCCATAGTTAACTATCTTAACCAAGAAGTCAAGGGCATTATCCACAAGCGGATGGCCCGGAGAACCGCTCAGATTGACCTGGCGCACCCGTTACCTCCAGGCGTTGACTAAAGACCCCCTGAGCTGAGGAGTCCACATGGGTTCATCCATCGACATGCACACCTTTGACAAGCCCGACGAGGTGCGGCAGTTCCCTAATGGCCACATCGAGATCGTGAAGACCGCAGACGGTGACATCGGTCGCTCTACCTTCGAACCAGGCTGGCGCTGGTCAAACGACGTGAAACCGATCGCCCAGACCGAGACCTGTCAGGTGCGACACCTTGGGTACCAGATCTCAGGAACTCTTCACATCGAGATGGAAGGCGGCGAATCGTACGACCTGGCCCCGGGAAGCGTTTCGATGATTCCTCCGGGTCACGACGCATGGGTGGTCGGTGATGACTCCGTCATTCTCATCGACTGGGCTGGAGCCTCGCACTACGCAAAACCCAGCGGCTAGCACTCCCCGCTTCGTTCGGGGCAGTCGCTAGTCCGAGTCGATACCCGCGATGCGCGCTTCCAGCCGTGCGCGCACCTCGGGCCATTCGTCAGCCGTGATCGAGTACAGGACGGTGTGGCGCACCGTTTGGTCGACACGGCGCTGGTAGCGGCGCAGGATGCCCTCGCGGTGTGCGCCGAGTCGCACAATCGCATCCTGGGAGCGGTGGTTCTTGATGTCGGTCTTGAACTGCACGCGGGTGAATCCTAGGTCGTCAAACGCGTGGCCGAGCAGCAACAGCTTGGCTTCGGGATTCACGACAGACGCCCAGGCCATCGGGGTATACGCCGTCGCGCCGATCTCAAGGCGGGCATCGCGCTGCGAAACTTCGAGGTACGACGTCCAACCCACGATCGTCCCCGCCTCGATTCCCTTCACTGGACGCCGAAGCGCCACAGTCCACGGGTACATCGACTCTCGGTACGAGTCGATGATGTCTGCCATTTCTGCCGTGGTCCGAGGACGCTGCGCGGTCAGGTGCCGCCACACGACTTCATCGTCGAGCGCCGCTTGCAGACCATACGCATCGTCCCGCGTCGTCGAGCGCAGTTCGATACTCGCGCCCGTAAGGGCCGGGTGGGGCGGCCAATCCGCCCCGGCCGAGATAACGCCCGCATACGGCTCCACGGCACGCTCCAACTGTACGTACAAGCCACCGTCAACGCCTGGGTCTTCTTTGCGTCCTGTGACTGCGAATCCGATCGACTGGTGGAACGACACTGATGCCTTGTTGACCACGGATGTGACGCACCTGACGCGACGAACACCCATGGGTGCGACAAGGTCCGTGAATCGGTCGTAGAGCTCGCGCCCCAAACCGCATCCGCGTGCTGTTGGCGCGACCCCGACAAAGTGCACATAGGCAACTGCGGGGTCATCGAATGATCCGAACCCGATCAGGAAACCCATGAGTTCGCCACCGTTCCGTTCGGCGACGAGGCTGGTCGAGCTGAAGTTCTCGAGGAACAGTGGCTGAAGCAGACCCGACATCTCGCGGCCACCCCACCAGGAGTTCACGACGGCGGCGATCGGGCTGTGGTCTGCAGGCGTTGCCGTGCGGATCGTCCAGGACATAGGCGTCCTAGACCACCAGTGTTCTGAGTTGGATGACCTCATCGCGTCCGGGGCCGACGCCAATGGCTGAGATCTGGGCGCCGGACATCTCTTCAACGGTCTTCACGTAGTTCTGGGCATTGGCGGGAAGGTCATCAAACGTGCGGGCGGAGCTGAGGTCGTCGCTCCACCCCGGCAGGTACTCCAGGATCGGCTTGGCGTGGTGGAAGTCGCTCTGCGACATCGGCATCTCGTCATGTCGAACGCCGTCGACGTCATAGGCCACACACACTGGGATGCTGTCCCATCCGGTCAACACATCGAGCTTGGTCAGTACGAAGTCAGTTACACCGTTCACGCGGGCTGCGTAGCGACTGATCACGGCGTCGTACCATCCGCAGCGACGTGGCCGGCCCGTCGTGGTGCCGTACTCCTGCCCGAGCTCGCGCAGTCTCTCGCCGTCGCCGTCGAACAGCTCAGTGGGAAAGGGGCCCTCACCCACGCGACTGACGTAGGCCTTGGCGATCGCGATGACTCTCTCGATCCGGTTGGGTCCGATCCCGCTTCCGGTGCAGGCTCCACCGGCGGTCGCGCTCGATGAGGTGACGAATGGGTACGTGCCGTGATCGACGTCGAGCAGCGTGGCCTGGCCCCCTTCGAGCAGGACCGTACGTCCGGCGTCCAACGCGTCATTGAGCAAGAGGGAGGTATCCACGACGAGCGGACGCATGCGCTCGACGAAGCCGAGCAGCTCATCGACCACTTCATCGACGGCGATAGCGCGACGGTTGT
>JBJMHG010000135.1:0-2510 GCA_045807485.1 Actinomycetes bacterium | reverse complement strand
TCCGGCAGGGTGAACGTGGCCTGGCCGTAGGTGAACTCGCCGTAGGGGTTCCAGCGGTTCGTCGAGTAGGTGCCGGCCTCGACGATGCCCAGGCAATCGCGACCCTCCAGCTTGCAGCCGGTGTGCGTCCATTGCCCCTCGATGGCCGCCTGGCGGACCGCGCAGGCGTCCTCGTTGGCAGTGAGGGTGAGGGTTGTCGCATGCGGTGACAAGCTCCATCGGTAGCTGCCGACGTCACCGTCGAGGCAGTCCAGGACGTCGCCGACGAGCGTCATCTCGATCGTCTCGTCACCGGTGGTGGTCACATCGGAGTTGAAAGCCTTCGGGTTCTCGGCGATGCCCGTCTCGTAGACCACGAACGCGTCGGAGATGTCGACGAACGCGGCTGCGGTCCCGGTCCCGAGATTGCCGACCGCACGGGGCGGGCCGACCCATCTGTCGACGAGCACATCGGGGATTCCGCTCGCCGCTGTGCTGTCAGCTGTGGTAGCGACGCTGGTGGCTGCTGTTGTCGCTGCCGGCTCCGTCGACTTGACAGGTGCCACCTCTGTGCTGTCCGTCGCGGCAGTGGCCGGTTCGGCATCGCTTGCGCACGCGCCGAGAAGTGCAATGAGGGCTGCCGCGATGATCACGATTCGGTGACGCCTGTCGATCATGTCGTTCCTCCGCTTTGGGTTGTGAGGAGCAGACGCTCTCGACTGCAAAAACGCTCAGGGTATGTCGGAGAGGACCAACGATTCGATGACGGCAGCGGCGTCGTCGAGCAGAACGGCATACGCCGCCGGGGAACGCTCGCTCGAGATCACGAGTGCCAGCGTCCGCTCGTCCGTGAGGTCGACCAGGACGATCCGCATCTGTTGACCATCGTTGATCGTTGCCGACCAGGGAGTCACCGCTCCTGGCCTGGACGCGAGCAGCGATGCTTCGCCGTCGCAGATCAGATCGGTCGCGGTGATGTCGATCGTCCGGGCCTCGTAGCCACCGACCTGGGCCACCGCTGTGGTCGCCACGAGCCCGGGTGTCGATGTGATGGCGTCGGCGATCGTATCCATGCCGATGGTCGCAGCTGACGTCGCTGGGCAGTCGGTCGTGGTGGCAGCGACGTCGGCGAACAGGTACACACCGTGCTTGCCCTGTTCGTCTCCGTCAGGCGGCAGCAACGTGAGTTTGTCCTTGTCGTCGACGGTGGCTGTCCAGCCGTTCGGGACGGTGTAGGTCACTTGGCCGTAGGAGTCGGTGTTGAAGGGATCGAAGTTCACCGAGGCGTACGTCCCAGCCTCGAGGACGCCGAGACAATCGTTGCCCTGCGTTGGGCAGGCGGTGTGCGTCCATGTTCCCGCGAGTGCGGCCGCTCGGTCGGGACAGGCATCGTCGATCGCCTCGAGCGTCAATGTCGTCGCCTCTGGTGAGACGCTCCAGCGGTAGTCGCCGGTTGCGCCAGCGGCGCATCGCCCTATCTGGACGGTCAGCGTCAACACCAGTTCGCCAGGCCCCGCGACCGTGATATCGGAGGTGAAGTCGTTGACGATGCCGCCGGACAGATGCTCCAGTGACACCTGACCTGCGGTGAACACGACGAACGCCGGTGCCGACGAGTTTGGGGTGCTCACTGCTGACGGCATGGTCCCGACCCAGCGGTCGATGAGCTCAGGCGGCAGGGTCGCTGGAATGGTGGATGAGGTTGGTGCGGAGGTGGTCGTCGGGATCGAGGCGGCGGGTGGAGCGTCTCGGCGAGCGATGGTGGCCAACCCGACCAGCAACAGAACCGACGCTGCAGCTGCGCCCGCGAAGGCAGGCCACCTCGTGTGCCTGCGAGGTTGCCGGGTCACGACGTAGATGTCGTGCCCCACTTGGTCGGGCTGGCTGGGTGACGTCGCCCGCGCACGTAGCAGCTCGGCGGTGTCGCCCCGATACTGCGGTTCGTCAGGCCTACCGGCGCGGAGAGCGGCCTCGATCTGTCGGTCGTCCATCAGTCAGCCCCCTCTTCGAGGCGGGCTCGTAAGGTCGCGAGCGCTTGTGTGCAATGGCTTCGCGCGGCGCTCGCCGTGATTCCCAACGTCGCGCCGATGTCCTCGAACGCCAGGTCGGCGCGAAACCGCAGAAACAAAACCGAGCGCTGGCGATCAGGGAGCCGGTCGACCTCGGACCAGACCTGCTGACGCTCGAGGTCGTCACCCGGATCTCCGGCATCTGCCGGATGAGGGCGTGCATTCATCAACCGCAAACCTCGGGCGAAGCGACGGTGCTCGTCCATGGCCAGGCGGTACGCGACGTGGAACGTCCACGCTTTGCCATCCCGGATTGCTTGCCCGCCGCGGAGCGCATCGAACAGACGCAGGATCGACTCCTGGACCACGTCTGCGGCGTCGTCGTCCTTCACGCCGAGGCTGCGAACGAAACCGAAGAGGGTCTGACCGTGCGCCCGTTCGAAGTCGGCCACGAATCTGCCATGCGTCCCCGAACCGGCGGACGCGGCGGCGTCTGTCAGCTCAGCGTCCACGAACGTCACT
>JBJMHG010000134.1:0-3335 GCA_045807485.1 Actinomycetes bacterium | reverse complement strand
AAGAAGGTCGAAGGGGCCTCCATGGCGTCCGGTGGACTGTTCAACACAACCTTCACCGGACACGGCGCCCTCGTCATCACCGTCTACGGGACGCCGGTGCTGCTCAACGTCGACCAGCCGACCTATGTCGACATGCAAGCGGCCATCGCCTGGTCGACATCTCTGCAGTCGTCAGTCAAGAAGACGATGAAGATGGGTGCCATGATCGGCCGGGGATCGGGTGAAGCGATGCAGCTCGTGCTTTCGGGACAAGGATTCGTGCTCGTACAGGCGTCCGAGGGTCACCCCCCGATCACCGCGAACTAAACCGCCTTCTGACGAACCCGGTACGCCGCTAGGCCACTCTGGCCGCCGGGATCCCGTTTGGCGGCTGCTGTCGCAGCAGCCACACCGGGTTGGAAACGGCGACGGTGGTGCCACTGGAATTGCGGACCTCGGTGCGCACGAATCGTGACACTGAAGTATCGACCGCAAGATTGACCGAGCCTCCGACCAGCTGATCAGCGGAGTATGTCGCGACGACCTGGGTGCTCGGTGTCGGGTCGGCGGTGCCCGCATAGTCGACGGTTCCCCGTACGACGCGCAGGGATCCGCCCGTGGGCACACCCGTCGCCATAAGGTTGAGCTGCCGCTGGTTCACCTGCGAGACCGACACCGACCCCATGGGAACAACGCCGTCGGCAACGACGTCGAGCTGACCGCGGAACCCCGACAGGGAAGACGTCCATGCCCGACCGGCGCGAATCGCCGCCAGAAGCGCCGCCAGTGACTTGTTGGGCGCCCAAACCGACGTCACCCAGTTGTTGGTCTGGTTCAGCCAGTTGGTTCCACTGTGATCATCAGTCACGCCATTGCCGGTCAAAAAGAGCGCGTTCCTCGACAAGATGTCCCAAAGCCCGACGTGATGGGCGAGGTCCATTCCTGCTCGGGATTTGTAGCCGACCTCCAACACGTCGACACCAATCGCTCGGTTCCCCAGCAAGGTGGACGCCACGGAGGCGCGATTGGCATCTTGTTGCGTCTGCGAAAGCAGGGCGCCGGCGGAATATCCGTAGGGATGGTTGTACGACACCAGTCCACCCGCGTCGTGCGCCTGCTGCACTCGCTGCTTCATGAAGTCGAGGTGATTCGTGCTTGTGACGTTTGAGTAGTCAGCCAGCTTGAGCGAGTCACCGAACCAGCTCAAGTGCGGCAGCAGCTCTCCCATCTCAATGCCGGGGCGTTGGGCGACCTTTGGGTACTTGCTCGTGTAGTTCTTCTTGATCCGCTGCTGGATCTGCAGCGGAATGTTCCCGGTGCTGTTGGGACGCTGGAACCGCAGGTAGTCGAAGTATCCGGACGCAGTGGCCCCGGTGCTGCCAGCCTGAACCGTGATGGTGTTGGAAGCGAAGTCGCGAGCATCCAAGTCTGGCCACAGCAGCGCGATGTCATCACAGGGATTCACCGAGATGGTGTTCCACTGGTTGGGGGTTGCCGCCACATAGACGATTCCCTGCACCCCTTGAGCGACGCGAGTCCCAGGCGGATGCCCCCCGCCCACTCGATACGACACTGTGTACTGTCCTGCGGGCCGGCCGTTGATTGCCGGGTGATAGCTCGTGCCGATCACAAGGTCGAGGAACGCGTCCGCCCCTACCGACGTCGGCAGCACGTCGATCGTGAATACCTGACCAAAAAGATTGGTCTGGTAGTTCCAGCCAGCAGGGTGCGAGTCGGCAAAAAAGCCGAGGGTGGCAAGAGAGCTGGACGTGCTGGAAGCCGTGATCGAAAGACTTCCCTGGGCAACGGGGTCGTTGGGCGATGCAGGTGTCTGAACAATCTGTCCAACCGAGCTGGCGCTGAGCGGTCCGCTGGTCCGCCGCGTCCACTCCCAGCGACCGCCCTGCCCGGTTTCTTGCGTCAGGCTGGTGAAGTGCACAACGTTCTTGAATCTGGTCGCCGACATGCGAAAGTCGTGATCGGTCCACCAGATCACGTTGACGCCGTTCTTCGTGGCCTGATCGAGATGCTGACTCATCGACGCCCATCCCTCGCTGAACGAGGAATGGATGTGCATGGCCATCGAGAACGGAAGTGCGGCGTCCAGCTCTGCAGTGGCCTGCGCTTGGGGGGCCAGCACCGGAACCAGTGCACCCGCCGCTGCGCCTGCCCCAAGCGCCATGAAGCGGCGCCTGGTCAACTCGCTGCTGACCTGGTCATCGTGACTGTGAGGACCGTCCATGCACACACCACGAGCGTAGGTCGGAATCGTGAGCGGCGAGGGACAACTCGGGAATGATCACCATGGGCCGGCTAGATCCTTCACACTGCCGCCGGCTGACTGGCGTTCTCTAGCCAGCCATGTCCGAGCTATTGGACAACAGTCGCCGCACTTGCGCGGCAGAGGCCCTCGGCCCAGTCAGCTGCAGCCATAACATGCGAGGGCCATCGGCCACGAGCCCGACATAGACCGGATACGCACCTGGACAGGCGCACATGGGTGGTTTGATCATCACGCCCTTCGCCGAGCCAACGTGAAATCGACGAACGACACTCGGGCCGCCAAAGAACGGGTCGGGGTCTGCCGCAACTGACGTCACCAACGACTGTGCGCCCTCGGGTCCGGAGAAGACCAGCACCCGACTATTCGCTCCAGTGATGTCACGTGATCGCCCCCGAAGGTCACGTACCGCTCCGCCCAGAAACCCATCAGACTTCAGCTCAGCGGCAAGGTCGGGTTGGGCGGCCTCGTCGGCCAGGTCTTGCGCGTCAACAGTCGAATACTCACCGGCGAGCTGTGGAAGGTCCTTCGACGACAACAGGTACTGACGAGCAACACGTACGACCTCACTCGGAGTAGCCGTCGGCTCAGAGGGCGCGGGTGACGGTGAAGAATCAGACCGTGGCGCTGCTGTACACGCAACCAAAAGTGCGATCAACACTCCCACGGCAATCGTGAGACGTCCGGCGTACCGCGGCGTACTCACGAGTCCGTGCTGGGTTGCGCCACGGCAGAAGAACGCAAGATACGCAGCGCACCTGAGGGTAAGTAGCACGTCACGGCTGTGCCGGCGCTCAGCTCCGGTGGCGCCTCATCGCCTTGGTGCGTGGCCAAGACTGTGATGGTCGCGCCTGAGGCAAGCTCGACGTGTACTTGCAGCGTCGCCCCGAGGTAAACCGTTCGCTGCACTGTTCCAGCTATGCGGTTGCTCCCCGAAGCCCCCCGCGGCTCGAGCAGCACTCGTTCGGGTCGGATGGTTACGGTCGCCTCACCGCGCAACGAAGTGTCACCAGCCACACATTCGAGCTCGTACTCACCGAGCTGAACACGAGCACCACTACCGCTGGGCCCCGTT
>JBJMHG010000133.1:0-8251 GCA_045807485.1 Actinomycetes bacterium | reverse complement strand
CAGAGGTGGAAGATCCGGTCGCCGCTGCTCGACTTCGGGTCAGGAATCGAGATCTGGTTCGGGAGGTCGGAAAGTGAACATCCCGACAACGCCAAGAGCAACAGACTGCCGATGATGGCGGCCACCCATAGGCGGCGACGCGTGGCGACGCGTGCAGACGTCACGAGCGTTCATTCTCCTCGGGCTAGCCGTGGCCGGCGCACCATGAGGCGCGTCGCCACGGCGGACGAAGCAGCGATTGCAGGCCCACGCTAGCGCAGGTCAGGGGGCCTTCACATGCGGGGGCACAGCCTTTATTGGACGTGTCGATCGACCCGCGACCGACCTTCGTGCCGCACGTTGGCCGGACTTGACCTGGCTGGTCTCACGGTGATCTCCACGCTGCTGGGGCAGGCTGGACAAGTGCCGCCGCCAGACGCCTTTGGTACTCGCTGCGCGACACCTCCACGGCCCCGAGGGAGGCCAAGTGCGGTGTGACCCACTGAACGTCGAGCAGCCGCTCAATGCCGTCTGATCCGAGCTCATCGACCAGCCGCATCAGCGCCACCTTCGAGGCGTCGGTCGCGCGATGGAACATCGACTCCCCGGCGAAGAGACCACCGATCGACACGCCGTACAGACCACCTACCAGCACGTCTCCTTGCCAGGTTTCGATGCTGTGTGCCCATCCGAGCGCGTGCAGGTCGAGGTACGCCCGCCGGATGTCTTCGTTGATCCACTGGCCTTCAGTTCGTGCGCTGGCGCAGCCCTCGACTACTGCGGCAAAGTCGGCGTCGATGCTGGTTCTCAGGCGACGACTCGACTGCCGAAGCGACCGTGACACCACCAGTCGATCGAGAGGGAGCACACCCCGAGGCTCCGGCGACCACCACCCGATCTCGAGCAAGTCGCCCTCCCCCGACTCATCCTCGTCAGACTCGAACGGCACGTGCATCGGGAACAGCCCGGCACGGTATGCCGCCAACAGGGTGCCGGGTTCAAGGTCACCGCCAAACCCGACCAGGTCCTCGCGCGCGAGTTCGGGCGGCAGCAGGTCGACGTTGGGCAGCGCCCAGCGCGTCGGCGGCGGCTCCTCGGGCATCCCTGGGCCTCTGGCCCTACCCAGGGATCCAGGCGCGGTCGACGTCGCCGCGCGCGTGGTCACCGTACGCAGCGGCGAAGCGGTCGAGGAATGCGTCGCGGCCGAAGCGGTACTCCTGCGTGCCGACCGTCTCGACGACGTAGGTCGCCATCAGGCAGCCCACCTGCGCGGCGCGCTCGAGTCCGACTCCCCAAGCCAGACCGGCAAGGAATCCGGCGCGGAAGGCGTCCCCGACTCCAGTGGGGTCGGCCACACGATCTTCTCGCGGCACACTGACTTCGATCGCCCGATGTCCATGCCGCTCGACGCGCGCCCCGTTCTTGCCGAGGGTCGTCACCCGGATCGCGACCCGATCGAGGATCTGGTCGGCCGTCCACCCCATGCGCTGCTCGATCAGAGCCGATTCGTACTCGTTACTGAAGAGCACGGTGGCACCATCAACGAGAGCGGCAATGGCTTCAGCGGACAGGCTGCTGAGCTGCTGCGACGGATCGGCCGCGAACGGCAGTCCGCGCTGACGGCACTCAGACGTGTGATTGACCATCGCGTCTGGGTCGTCTGCTCCAACGATCACCAGACCGACTCCACCCGCACGCTCGAGCACTGGCCCCAGCTCGATGTCGCGAGCGGACGCCATGGCGCCCGGGTAGAACGATGCAATCTGGTTCTGGTCGCTGTCTGTCGTACAGACGAACCGAGCGGTGTGCAGCTCGTCGTTGACGTGGACGGCATCGGTGTCGACGCCGTGGCGTCCCAGCCACGACCGGTAGTCCTCGAAGTCAGAACCCACAGCCGCAACGAGTAGCGGACGCAGCCCCAGCACGCCGAGCCCAAAAGCGATGTTGGCGCCCACGCCACCGCGCCGAACCTCAAGGTCGTCGACGAGGAAGGAGACCGAGAGCGAGCTCAGCTTCTCGGGGATCAGCGCGTCGGCAAACCGGCCGGCGAACGTCATCAGATGGTCGCTGGCCACCGATCCCGTGACCGCGATCCGGCCCACGGACAGTCCGTGGTCGTTTTCGGACTCAGCGAGCCCGGATGGGTCTGCCATAGTGGGTGCCTCCCTCAGATCGAGGGAACGCTACCGGCCCCGGCGCAGGCCGAACGGGAAGCCGCCGTGGAACACGCCCCTAGAACACGGCGAGGTCGTCGAGGTTGAAGGCGGCAGTGACCTTCTTCAATGATCCGATCTGCACCTGACCAACGGTCGCGGTTGTCCATGACCAGGATCCGACCTGGTTGCCACCGACCGACACGGTCACGTGATCGTTCGCTCCTTGTAGGTGGCTCGAGCACAACTCAAGCTCACGCCACTGCCCGAACGGGAGCGTTACCCCGGTGCTCGCATCGACCGAGTCGATGTCGCTTCGCGCACGCAGCTGCCCGTCGGATGCAAGCTGGAGCTCGGCGATGCCATTGCCACTGGCGTCGCGGAGCTCGAGCAACGTCGTGGTCGTCCCCGCCGATACCGGCCGCACCCAGACCCGGGCACAGGCGGCGTCCGCCGACTGCGGCAGCGCTCGCACTGCGCCGGCCCTTTGACTGGTTACCGCTGCACGAACGCTGGGAGGGTCTCCTGCGGGCGAGGACCGCGTTGTGTCGACGCGTAGCTTGCCGGTGACGGCCCAGTTTGTGAGCCCCGCGTCGAACCCGTCCGACAGCAGTGCCGTCACCGGCTTGGTGAGTGCTACCGAATAAGCCTGACCGCCACCAGCGGAGACGACGTCAGTGAGTCCGGGAACTTCGTAGGGATTGACGACCGCTGCGGACGTCGATCCGTTGACCTGGTGACCTTCGTTCCAACCCCACGCCCAGAGCCGACCGTTGGCGCCGATCGCGAAAGAGTGCGAGCGACCGGCGTCCACCTCGACGATCCCCGACAGTCCAGGAACCGTCGTCGGCTGCAGCTTGTCGGTCGTGTTGCCCAGGCCCAGCTCGCCGCGATAGTTGCGGCCCCAGGTGTAGACCTGGCCGTCGGCGTCAACGGCCAGTGAGTGCTCGGCGCCTGCACCGACGTCGACGATGTTGCTCAACCCAGGCACTTGCTGCGGAGTCGAGTGATCGGTCTTGGTGCCGTTGCCGAGCTGGCCGTAGTCGTTGACGCCCCAGGTCCACACGGTGCCGTTCGACGCGAGAGCAACGGCGTGGTTGCGACCGCCGGCGATCTCAGAGATGTCAGGCAGTCCGTTGATCGATACCGGGTTGGTGATCTTCGCGGTCTGGTTGGCGCGTCCACACTCGAGGCCTTGACCTCCCGAGCACCACACGGTGCCATCGGACGACAGCACGTAGGTCATGTCGCGCCCGCCGTAGACACCTACCGCATTCGAGATGTTGCCCCACTGTTGCGGCGAGGCGATTTGGGTGAGCTGGTTGCCCTGGGCGAGCTGTCCCAGGGAGTTCTGACCCCACCCCCAGACGGTTCCGTCATCCTTCAGAGCCAACGAGTGGTAGTGACCATCGTCGACGTCGATGACTCCCGAAAGGCCAGTGACCTGAACCGGTGAAGTCTTGTTGGCGAGCGGCAGGCCGTCGCCCAGCTGGCCGTAGGCGTCCGAGCCCCACGTGTACACGGTGCCAGAGTCAGTGAGGGCGATGACGTGTTCGCGTCCGCCGGAGACGTCGACGATGTTCGAGATCGACGCTAGGTCGGGGGTGCCTCGAACGGCCGATGTCGACGATCCGTCGCCGAGCTGGCCGAAGCTGTTGCTTCCCCAGGTATAAACCTGCGAGTCGACGGCTGCGGACGCCGGCGTCGGCATCAGCACGGCAGCGGTTACGGCGAGCGCGGCACTGGCGACGAACACGCGAGCGCGTGACACGTGGAGATCCCCCTACAACAGGTGTTCGTGGCGGACGGGCGACCGCCGTCCTATTCTGCCCGGCCCGCTGGGGGTGTCGCGGCCGGTCAACCAAAAGTGGGCCGGACGAGCGACCCAGGGCCGATCACGGCCGATGACGCCCGCAAGTGTGCTAGCTGAACGAGTCGCCGCAGGCGCACGAGCCTGTGGCGTTGGGGTTGTCGATCGTGAAGCCCTGCTTCTCGATGGTGTCGACGAAGTCGATGGTGGCCCCGCCGAGGTACGGAACGCTCATGCGGTCGACCACCAGGTTGAAGCCCTGGTAGCCGAGGACGTCGTCGCCTTCGAGGTTGCGGTCGTCGAAGAACAGCTGGTAGCGAAGGCCCGAGCATCCGCCGGGCTGAACGGCGATCCGCAACGCCAGGTCGGTACGACCCTCCTGCTCGAGCAGGGCCTTGACCTTGGTGGCCGCGGTGTCGGTGAGCGTCACGCCCTGAGTGGCGGTACCCGCGTCTGCGGCAACGGTGGTGTCGTTCTGGACAGTCATGGGTGGAGATCTCCTCCGGTCGGCTGTGCTGCTCAACGCTGGCGGGGCTGGGGGCCATTCCCACCGTACACATCGGTGAACGTTTGGGTGCTGGCCCGAAACCCGTTCCCCCATGGTGACACACCGGTCCACCACCGGCGCCCGCTAGCCGCGCGACCAGGCCTTGGCGATGGTCGCGGTGACTCGCCTGACCGAGGCTGCGGGGTTGCCCAGACTCTCCTGCTCCCCCAAGGCGCGGACCAGCGAGTGAACCTCGTCGATCCCGGCGGCTGCTGCCTCGCGACGCCCGACTGAGGACTTTCCGGCCAGAACCACGCACGGACGCGACTGGGCCATCGCCAGCGCGGACACGTGCGAGACGACCTTGCCGCGCAGCGATGAGAAGTCGAGGCTCCCCTCGCCCGTGACCACGAGGTCGACCCCGGCGATGACCTCTGCCAGGCCGATGGCGTCGGCGATCAGGGCCGCACCACTCACCCGACGGGCGCCGAGTCGGATCAACCCATACGCCAACCCGCCGCCCGCACCAGCACCAGTGGTGTTGGGGTCCACCCCGCTGCCGGACGCCCACGCCGTGAGGCGCTGCTCGAGTGCGTTGACCTCGTCGTCCGACGCGCCCTTTTGCGGTGCGAACGAACGAGCCGCACCGGCGGGCCCCAGCAGGGGGTTCTCAACGTCAGTGGCGACCACGAGCTCGACGTCGTCGGGCCAACGCCCCTCAAATGCCTCGACCACCGGACGCCCCCCATCAGTGGACGCCGTTCCCCCCACTCCGACCACCACACAGGACGCCCCGCTGTCGAGGGCAGCTTCGAGCAGCTTCACGACGCCAGCGGAGCCAGCGCCGAGCGGCTGGCGTGGTACCGGCGCCATCGACAGCCCGCAACACTGAGCCGCCTCGATGTACGCCGTCGGCACCGAGCCGGGAACCACCAGCAGCTGCGCAGCCAGTGGCTCACCGTGTGGGCCGGAGGTGGCGACCGCGACAGGCGCCACGCCATGTGCCGACGAAAGCGCACCGAGGAACCCCGGGCCACCGTCGGACATGGGCTGAGAGAGGACGACGTCGCGAGGCGCGACGTCGTGCCACCCGGACGCGGCGGCGTCACAGACCTCAACGGCGGAAAGAGTGCCCGCGAACTTGTCCGGCGCGATCAGCACTCGCATCTGAGTCGTCGATCGCTAAGCGCGAATGTCTTCGGGATCGCGATGTGCGATTCGCTTGCTCACCAGGTGCGCGTCGTCTGAGGTGAGGCATTTGCCGCTGTCGACGTCGAACTGCCACCCGTGCAGTCCGCAGGTGAGTACCCCGTCTTCGACCTCACCGAATCGCGCCAGGTCGGCGCCTAGGTGCGGACAGTGGCGTTGCACCAAGTGGTCTCCAAAGCGCCACATCTCATGTGACTCGCGATCGGCCTGGAGCCAGTTCTCGACATATCCGGCGTGCTCGGGCGAGAGCGACTTGAACCAGGTGTAGACCTGCTCGTTGTACGGGCCCTTGCGCCGGGCTTTGAAACGACAGGACAAGAAGAGCTCGTTCACCCAGTCGGCGAGCTTGTTCTCGACGCAGTAGCGAACGAGTCGGTCATCAATGGTCAGCTGGTAGCGGCATTCCTGACCATCGAAGGGCACGACCTCTTGGTCGACGAAGTCGGCCACGATCGCTTCATGTTCGGTCTTGATCAGCACCCGGTCACCGAGGCGTCCGCACAAAGTGGGCATTTGCTGCATCAGTGGCTCCCACCACGCCTTCAGCTGCGGCAACAGCGGATCGGTGGTGGACGTCCACGTGAGCTTGCGCTCCTCGCGGTCAGCTTTGGTACGAGCGGCGTAGTCAGTGAGGTACTCGCGCTTGTGCGTGAAGGGAAACTGGGTTTGCTCTTCAGGCGCCGGATGCGTCACCTCGGCTGTTGCGGTCGCGCGGTCAAGCGTGACTGTTGTTCCGGTCGAGAAAAACAGGCCATTCTCGACCCCCATCGACTTGAGGTACTCAAGGAACGCCAACTGGTCAGGAAACACGTTGCCGGGTTGCCCGAAGTCGTTGATCTCGAACAGGTCGTCGTCCAGGAAGGCGGGCGGTCCGGAATTCGGCAACACCCATCGGGCTCCAATGGCCTCTGCAAAACGCCTGGCCCGGTCCATGCCGTTGGCACGTTTACGTTCGCCGAGGCCCGCCCTGACGCGGTCAGGTAGGTCGTAGACCATCGGAAACCAGATCGCTCCTGAGTACTGCAGTGAGTGCCCGTCGAAGCGACCGAACTGAACGATTGGTTCGAGGTCAGTGGGTCGGCAGTCGTTTTGGTTCAAGAACGCAGCAGTGCCGTCGTCCACTGAAAGACACGAGTCACCGAGCGGACCGTCGTTCGGGGCAGTCATCGCGACGATCATCAAGGTGAGCCCGTCGTGTTCGAACGGCTCGGCGTTCCTCGTCGTGATGAAGCGGTGAAAACCCAGGCTCTCGAGCGCAAGACGCAGATCAGGCACTCCGTAGTTCGGCAACAGAACGGTGGTGTCTTTGCTCATGTGCTGTGAGAGCCACGCCGGGTCGTAGTGGTCGAGGTGCAGGTGCGACACGTAGAGATAGTCAGACCGGCCGAGCTTGTCGAAGTCGAGCCCGTCGTTGGCCGGGAACGGGTACCAGGAGGCGAAGTACGCCGGCGAGAACCACGGATCACACAGAATCGTGCCGTGGGCCGTCTCGATGTGCAGCCCCGCATGGCCGATCGACGTGACGCGCATGTAGGTCCTTCCCGCTGGCGTGACGGCTTCACCCTAGGCAGAACGCGTGTGGCTCTTCCAGGGCCCTAGATCCCGACCGGTCCGTTCGGTGATCGGGACTGGCACGTCTAGCCTGGGGCTGTGATCTTCCGCAAGAGTGAGCCAATCAGCGCACCAGAGTCGACGCCATCGGTCGACACCGACAAGTCGTCGGGCAAAGGCCGACCGACTCCGAAGCGCAAAGAGGCTCAGTCCGCCCGCAAGCAGAAGGTCGCCCCGCCCCGCGACAAGAAAGAGGCGCGTGGGCGGCTCAAGGCGGAGCGCGCCAGGGAACGTGAGCAGACGACGCTCGCCATGCGCAGCGGCGACGAGAAGCGTTACCCCGCTCGCGACCAAGGCAAAGGGCGACACATCGCACGCAACTGGATCGATGGACGCCGCAATGTCGGTGAGGTCTTCTGGCCCGTTGTGATCACCGCGCTGGTGCTGCTCTTCATGCCTATCGGACCGCTGCAGCAGCTCTCAACCGTGGTGCTGCTTGGTTTCTACATCATCATCACCGTCGACACGGGGTTGTCGTTGCTGGGCTTGCGTCGCGCCCTACAGCGCGAGGTCACAGACCAGGGTCAACGCCGCGGAACCCTCGCCTACGCGTTCGGTCGGTCTCTGCAGTCGCGCAAACGCCGACTTCCAGCTCCGCAGGTAGAGCGTGGATGGACCAAGCAGTACGTCCGAGGCGAGGTCAAGGCCTTCAACTAACCCAAGAACGACGCTTTCACTCACTCTCGCGCACGAAACGCCGTATTCATCGGCAGGCACTCAGGGTCGCGTCGGGCCATCTCCGGCGCCGGACGACTCGATCGCCGCTGCAACCAGTGCTAGATCCTCATCGTCGTAGTGCAGAGCTGCCGCATCCAGCCATCCGTCAACCTGCGCTGCGCTCCGCGCGCCCACGATCGCGCCGCTCACTCCGCGGAACGCAAGTGTCCAGGCTGCAGCCGCCGCCGGACGCGGCACGCCGTGACGCTCGGCCACTCGCCCGATGGCTTCGGCAACAGTCAGGTTGGCGTCCAGATGCACGGTGAAGTCGTCGTCACTCTTGCG
>JBJMHG010000132.1:0-11516 GCA_045807485.1 Actinomycetes bacterium | reverse complement strand
AAGAGATGTCGGTGGCGCAGACCCGCTCCTTTTCGACGATGGCGCTCGTCATGAGCGCTGTGGCCGGAGCGCTTGGTGAGGTCGACCTGCTGCATCTTCGCACTCTGCCGAGTGAAGCCAGGGAAGTACTGGAGCGTTCTCGCGAACCCATGCGGCAGCTGGCGCAGTCACCGGCCCTGAATGCCTTCTACTTCCTGGGCAGTGGGTCATTGTTCGGAATTGCGTCAGAGGGGATGCTGAAGTTAAAAGAGATGTCACTCACCCACTCGGAGGCGTATCACGCGCTCGAGTTTCGCCACGGCCCTATGTCTATGTGCGACGCGTCAGCATCGGTGATTTCTCTCGTGTCGCCCGAGCGGGCATCGCTCGTAGCTTCAGTTACCAGTGACCTCGTCCGTTTGGGCGCTGAGGTCACGACCATCGGCCCGGGCAGTGCCATCGAACTGCCAGAACAAGCGCTCTGGCTAAGGTCGCCGCTCTATCTGCTGCCCCTCCAGCTCTTGGCGTTGGAGCGAGCCCTGCACAAGGGATTGGACCCAGATCAACCACGGCACCTCACGGCCGTTATCCACCTGGAGGAACAATGAAGTGGTCGCGTAGCTTGGTGATCGGCGCTGTTGGATTGACGCTCATTGTTGCCGGTTGCTCGTCGGGCGGTGACGGAGGCTCTGACTCAGCCGATGGGTCAATCAAGGTATGGACGCACGTCAACAAGTCGTTCAACAAGGCCTACCAGACCTTGGCTGACTCTTACATGGCCGATCATCCAGATGTGTCGATTACGTTCGACACTTTTGACTACGACACCTACATCCAGACCCTTCAGACCTCGCTCCCGGCTGGGACCGAGGCTGATGTCCTCCAGATGTTCGGTAGCTGGACGTGTAGCTACTCCGACAACCTGTCGACCGTTCCGTCCAATGTCACCACGGTGTCGAAGGCAGACAAAGAGTTCTTCGCTGGCCCCCTTGGTGGCTACCAGTGCGATGACGCGCTGTACGGGCTGCCGCAGGAGTCCAACGTCGAATACGGTGCGACGTTGGTGAACCGGGACATGGCTGAAGCCGCCGGGGTGAGTCTCGACGGCTGGGACTCATTCGATGAGTTCAAGGCCGACGCGAAGAAGATGACGGTGACTGAAGATGGTGAGATCACTCGCGCCGGTTATCACTTCACGACGAACGACGGCATCGCGTACACCTTCTTGTCGTTGATCCTGCAGGGCGGCGGCAGCTACCAGTCGGCGGACGGCACCTTCGACTTCCAGACCCCCGAGGCTCTCGCGGCCATCAACCTCATGAAGAGCTTCGTTGATGACGGCATCATCGATCCGACGCTGTTCACCGACACCGCGAACTGGGTTGGCGACTGCTATTTCACCGAGCTGTGCGCGATGGGCCTGGTCGGTCCGTGGGTGGTGCCCGAGTACGCGACAGATTTTCCGGACATCGCGGCAGTCACGCAGTATGTGCCTCTTCCAACGCTCGAATCGAGCAAGTTCGCCGCTGACTCTGGATGGGGTCTGACGGTTTCTGAGAACAGCCCCGACCAGGACGTGGCGTGGGACTTCGTGAACTATGTGACCCAGAACGCCGACAACGCGCTGCAGTGGAACCTGTCGACTGGAACCCTTCCTGCGCTGAAGGCGAATGTGCAAGGTGACGCCCGGAAAGAGCTGCTCGCCGATGCGGACTATCTCGAGCCTTGGCTGGATCTTCTGGACGACGCCCAATACCTCGGTACCCTCCCGGATCGGGATCGGCTCTTCTACCGGGTGATCGTTCCGAACATCTTGGATGTGCTCAACGGTCAGCAGAGCGCCGACGCCGCCCTTGCTGCCATTGAGGACGAAGCCAACGCGATTCAGGAGTAATCGGTGGCTGTTGCTGCTGTCGAGTCCCCCGTGACCGCTGCCAGGTCACGGGGATCACTCGATGCCCCGCAGACCCGTTTTCGGCGCATCGTCCTGGGACCGATCCTCATCTACATGGCGTGCTTCACGCTGCTGCCGCTTGTCTGGGTCGTCGCGCTGTCTCTCTTCAATTACAGTCCACGCCGAGAAGGCGCCGGCATCGGAGGGTTGGGCGGCGACAATCCCTTTGTCGGTCTGCAGAACTTTCAACAGCTCTTCGACTTCTCTGATCCGACACCGCTGGCGCAGACGTTCCACACGGCCGTCATCGTCACGTTGGTCTTCGCGTTCATCGTCCTGCCGCTCAACCTGCTCATCACCTTGCCGCTGGCGGTCATGATCGAGTCGGTTGCGCGTCGGCTTCGGCCCTTGCTGCGGACGGTCTTCTTCATGCCAGTGCTCACTTCTGCGGTCGCAGTCGCGGTCATCTGGCAGTACGTGCTGAACCCGCAGTACGGGCTTCTGAACGCGATGATCACCAAGGTGACCGGCGACACCACGGTGATCTCGTGGCTGAACGACCCCAACCTCACCGTTGCCGGGGTGCCCATTGCGCTGGTGGCTGTGACGTGTGCTTACCTCTGGATGGACATCGGCTACAACCTGGTCATCTTCATCGCCGCGCTGCAGGGCATCCCGAAGTCGCTTCACGAAGCGTCACTGTTGGACGGTGCCAATGCTTGGCAACGGTTCTGGCAAGTGACGCTGCCTTTGCTGAAGCCGACCATCTTTCTCACCGCGATCCTGACGATGATCTCGTCGTTCCAGGCCTTCGACCTGTTTCAGGTCATGACCAAGGGTGCCCCGGACAATCAGACGCGGGTTCTTTCGCTGGACATCTACGAGAATGCCTTCACCTTCCAGTCGATGGGGTGGGCCGCTGCCGAGTCCATCGTGTTGTTGGGCATAGTCCTTCTCATCACGCTGATGCAGTCCAGGCTTCTTCGCACGAAGTGGACCTACTGATGGTTGTCACCACACCCGAGCTGGAACTGGCGCACGATGAGCCGACGGTCGTCACTTCGCGCCAGCGGACTGTTCCTTTCGGCCGCGTTGTTCTCTACATCGCGCTCGGGATCGGAGGGATCGTCGCTGCCTTGCCGTTCTTCTGGATGATCTTTGGAGCCTTCAAGACCGGCGCAGAGATCCGACAGATTCCTCCGACCTTCGTTCCACAGGACTGGACGCTCGACAACTTCAAGACGATTTTGAACGACCCGACTCTGCCGCTTTCGACGTTCTACCGAAACTCACTCTTTGTGGCGGTCACGAATGTCGTGATCACACTCTTCACGTCGTCGTTGCTTGGTTTCATCTTCGCCAAGTACACGTTCCGAGGCCGTGACGTTCTGTTCTGGTACCTCATGGCGATGATGATGGTGCCTCCGAGCGTTCTGATGATTCCGAACTACTTGATCCTCAGCCACATCGGTCTGCTGAACAATCTCTGGGGACTCATCATCACGGTGCTGATCGACCCATTCGCGATCCTGGTCATGAGGCAGTTCATGAGGTCACTGCCTGATGAACAGATCGAGTCTGCGCGCGTCGATGGGGCTTCGGAGTTTCGGATCTATTGGTCCGTCGTGCTGCCTCAGGTGAAGCCAGCGCTGGCGACTCTGGGCCTGCTCACCTTCATGTTCAACTGGAACGCGTATCTATGGCCGCTGATCGTCTTGACTGAGAACAGCAAGCGCACAATTCCGGTGATTCTTACCTGGTACTCCACGCAGCATGCGGCACAGCTGAACCTCGTCATGGCGGCTTCGGTGCTGATGGTGGTACCCGTCCTGATCTTCTTCTTGATGACGCAAAAGTGGATCGTCTCGGGTCTCACTCTCACGGGAGGCAAGTAAGTGACTGTCGTCACCATCATCGGAGCCGGCAGCACGGTGTTCGCCGCCGAGCTGATCTCAGACTTTCTGACCACTCCGGGCCTGGATTCTGGCGAGTTCCGCTTGGTAGACATCGACGCTGAACGTCTTGCGCTCGCACACGAGTTCGCCGAGTACCTGATTGGGCGGTCTGAGCGAACTTGGCAGGTTCAGTCGTCCACTGACCGGACCCAGATGCTTCCGGGCTCGTCGGTGATCATCAGCACTATCGAGGTCGCCGGACTACCAACCGTCGACTTCGACTATGAG
The DNA here is from genome assembly GCA_045807485.1 of Actinomycetes bacterium. Lineage (GTDB taxonomy): Bacteria > Actinomycetota > Actinomycetes > JAHEKZ01 > JAHEKZ01 > JAHEKZ01. The sequence goes on along the minus strand of JBJMHG010000132.1, from coordinate 7,460 downwards.
ATCCCTCTGAAGTACGGGGTCGACCAGTGCATCGGAGACACGATCGGCCCAGGTGGGCTGTTCAAGTCGCTGAGAACGATTCCCACGTTTCTCGAGATATTGGCTGACGTCGAACGGCTCGCTCCGGACGCGCTGGTGCTGAACCATACGAATCCGATGTCGATGACGATTCTGGCAGCATCGCGTGCGAGCGGCGTTCCGGTGTGGGGGATGTGCCACTCGGTCCACCACACCGTGGAAGATCTGGCCGGCTACCTGGGGATCGACCACGGAGGGATCCAGTTCGATGCAGCAGGCGTCAACCACTTGGCCTGGTTGACCACCCTTGAGCGAGACGGTGTGGATCTCTACCCCGAACTGCGCCAGAGAGCTCGGTCGGCTGACATCTATCAGCAGGATCCGGTTCGGTTCGAGCTCATGTATCAGTTCGGGGCGTTTCCGACTGAAAGCTCTGGTCACGTCTCCGAGTACCTTCCCTACTTCCGCACCCACGCAGATCTGGTGGCTGGATGGAAAGGCCAGGAGTACATCGGTGAGTCGGGGTTCTACGCGCACAACTGGCCGACGTGGCGCCGCGAAAATGACGAGATGCTTCGGTCGGCGCTTCGGGGTGACACCTCGTATCCACTCGAACGGGGTCCTGAGTACCCGTCGCAGATCGTCGAGGCCATGTCCAGTCAGTCGCAGAGCGGGGCGGCGAGGATCTACGTCACGACGCCGAACCGCGGATGGATTGAGAACGTTCATCAAGACAACGCAGTCGAGGTCGCAGCCATCGTTGATTCAGAAGGAATCCATCCCCAGAAATACGGCAGGCTTCCGGAGCACATGGCCTCGTGGGTGCGTCGCCATCAGGAGTTCAACGACCTGGCCGTCACGTCGATCTTGGAGCAGAATCGCGAGGCAGCCGTGCATGCTCTGATGCTTGACCCACTGACGTCAGCGGCCAGTGAGCTCGGAAAGATTCGCGAGATGTTCGACGAGATGGTGAGTGCTCAGCGTGCCTTTCTGCCCGCGTACCTCCACTGATCGTCCCTGCCGCGTGAGTTTCGACATGGGCGACAAGGAGCACGATGCCTGAGCTCGACCTGCTGGTGTTGGGAGACATTAATCCAGACGTGATCGTGAGCGACCCGGAGTTGGTCAGTGAGTTTGACCAGGTCGAGGAAACCGTCGACCATGCTGCCCTTGTGCTGGGTGGTTCGGCTGCCATAACGGCAGTTGGGGCAGCACGACTGGGACTGCGAGTCGGGATCTGCGGCGTTGTTGGGGACGATGACACAGGGAGTCTCTTGCTGACGCGCCTGCGTGCTGAAGGGGTTGATGTCAGCGGAGTGCGAGTCTCCACGGATCACCCCACGGGTCTTTCAGTCATCCTTCATCGAGATGGTGACCGTGCAATTCTCACGATGCCCGGAACGGTTGCGGCCCTATCGCCTGAAGACCTCGCGCAGCTGCCGGACCAGATGGCACGGCATGTCCATGTGGCGTCCTATTTCTTGATGAGCGAGGCGTACCGCAGTGCGCTGCCTGACTTTCTGAAACACCAACGAGATCGCGGGACTGGCACGTCTGTCGACACCAACTGGGACCCAGAGCAGAGATGGAACATCGACCAAGTGCTTCGCGAATGCGATTGGTACTTCCCCAATGAGCGTGAGCTGGGAGCATCTACCGGATCACCACTTCTGGAACGCAGCCTCGATGTCTTGGCAGACTTCGGTTGCAACCTGGCGGTGAAGCGCGGCAAGAACGGCGGGGTGGCGCGTGGTGGTGACTGCACCTATCGCGTCGTTCGTACCCCCTCGGTCGAATTCGTCGACGCGGTCGGTGCCGGGGACACGTTTAACGCAGCCTTCTTGGCCGGACGCCTGAGCGGGCGTGAAGTTGGAGCGAGCCTTGCGATGGCGGTGGCCGCTGGAACCCTGTCGACGGCGGCGGCAGGCGGCACAGCTGGACAGCCGACGCTCGACGACCTGCTGCTGTGGTCAGAGCGTCTGCCCATTGAGAAGGACTGCTCGTGACCGATCGGTGGCTGGACGAAATCGTTGCGGCGCATCGCGCCGGTGAGACGCCGGGAATGACGTCGATCTGCTCGGCTCATCCGATGGTTGTCGACCAGAGCATGCGGCGCGCCGCGGCTGCTGGCACGCGAGTCTTGCTCGAGGCGACCTGTAACCAGGTGAACCAAGACGGCGGCTACACCGGCATGACACCGGCCGACTTTCGTACGCAGGTCTTGGCCGTCGCCGAGCGCGTCGGGCTGCCAACAGAGCGGCTTCTGCTCGGCGGCGATCATCTGGGCCCGAACCCTTGGAGGCATCTTCCCGCCGAAGATGCCATGGCGCGGGCGGACGTCCTCGTGGCCGCATTTGCGTCGTCCGGCTTCACAAAGTTGCATCTGGACACGTCTATGCGATGTGCCGACGACCCCAGTGATCCTCTTCATCCCGCCGTTGTGGCAGAGCGTGCTGCTCGTCTGGCTGGTGACGCAGACAGTTGCGCCGGCGAGCGAGCCGTCGAGCTCCGGTATGTGATCGGCACTGAAGTGCCGGTTCCAGGCGGAGAGGCGAGCGGTCGCCACGGCGTCCACGTCAGTGATCCAGCGGACATCGCTGAAACCGTCGATGTCAGTCGCAGGGCATTCGTGGCAGCGGGGCTTGACCAGGCGTGGGCTCGAGTACGAGCCATCGTCGCTCAGCCCGGCGTTGAGTTCAGCAACGAGGAGCTTTTCGGCTACCGGGCTGGGCAAGCCGCGCATCTGTACGAGAGCTTGCCGTCAACAGCGCCAGTTGTCTTCGAAGCACACAGCACGGACTACCAAGACCGCGACGCTCTGAGAGCTCTGGTTCGTGATCACTTCGCGATTCTCAAAGTAGGTCCTGGCCTCACCTTCGCGTTCCGCGAGGCGGTCTTTGGCCTGGCTGAGATCGAGTCTCAGCTGCTTGGAGACGCAGGGTCACAGATTCGTGCAGTGCTCGACCGAGCGATGGTCGACGACCCTCAGCATTGGGTTGCTTTCTACCCCCAAGATCCGCATGCGGCAGCCGTCGCGAGGCGCTACTCGCGCAGTGATCGGTCGCGCTACTACTGGCCGGTGGCCACAGTAGAAGCTGCGCTGGACAACATGACCGGCAACTTGACCGGAACCGGCATCCCCGATGAGCTGGCCAGTCAGCATCTGTCATGGCTGGAGGCGACCGAGCCCCCGGGGGTGAACATGGAACACGTCACGGTTGAGCGGGTGCTGCGTGCATCGGTCGACCGAGTTCTCGACGCGTACGACGCAGCAACCACCGCCCATTGACGTCCCTTGTTGCGGCCCTATCCCAACGAGTCGAGGTATCGCGAGATCTGCTCGTCGGACCACTCGCTCTCCAGCCGCTGGCTCACCGTGGCGGCCAACTCTGCAGGGTCTCCGTCGCCGGTCAACCACTCAGAACGCGTCCATCCGGCCAGGTAGTCGTCACTACCAGTCTCGCCCAGTCGCATGGCCGCTTCGTCGATGGCCTCCTGCAGGCGTGGTGCGAGCTGCACTTTGGTCACGTCGTCACCCTCACGCGCGATGACCAAGGAAGGAAGGTCACGCCATGAAGTGATCTGGTACTCAGCCATGGCCGAGACCCTAGCGCTGGGTGAGGTTGTCCAGCTGGCAGGTTTGAAGCAAGCGGCTACGCCCTTGCCTTGAAGGCCCCCAGGCGGTCACTGGTGATCCCCGGGAAGACCGTTGACAGAGAGCCTGACCCACACCGCTTCTCGAGTAGTTCTGCGAGCACGTTGCGGTAGTCGGTAGTGCCCGCGAGGTCTCCGTCAACGAGGGCGTCGACTTCAAGACCAGGCCACTGTCCGTGGATCTGGCCGCCGCGTACACCGCCCCCGAGCATCAGGACGGCCTGCCCGTGGCCGTGGTCGGTGCCGCCTGAGCCGTTCTCCTTGAGGCGCCGCCCGAACTCGCTCAGGGTGATCAAAGTGACGCCTCCCATGCGGGAACCCAGGTCTGTCGCAAAGGCGTCCAGAGTCTTGGCAAGCTCGCTGAGATGGCTTCGCAGCCAGCCACTGCCGACGGTGCCCATCCCTGAATGCATGTCCCATTCGCCAAAGTCAACGCAGGCCACTTGCAGCCCGACGTCCGCCTTGATCAAGCGAGCCACGTCCTGCATGGCGAGTCCGAGCTCAGTCTTCGGGTAGCTCACCCCTTCGCGAGGTTGATAACCCGCGCGTTGCAGGGTGGCCGCGGTGTTGACCGCCTGGACGGCGAGCTTCGCCGGAGCGGCGAGCAGCGGTGGCGCGTCCTCGTTCACGCCCAACAGCGCGGTTCTCCAGCGCTCACGCTCGGCGGCGTTGTCGACCTGCGCCAGCGTGAAAGAGTCGACCGAGTAGATGGACAGTTCTTGGGTACGACCACTGAACGCTGCTGGCGGACGGTTCGCGCCCACCATGACTCCGCGGTATGCGCCACTCGCTGCCCTCAGGCCAAGGGTTCGGTCCAACCACCCGGTGCGGATTGAAGTACCGGGCGCGGCGCGCTCCATCTCCCCCATTGCGGCGAAATGAGATCGCGTAGGCGTCTGCATGCCGACCGCATGAATGACTCCGAACGAACCGTTCTTCCAGTACTTGTTCAGCGGTTCGAGTGCTGGATGCATACCGAAGTGGTTGTCCAGCTGGATCAGCTTCGACTCAGGAATTCCGATGTTCGGTCGCTCGCTGTGGTAGCGGGCTTCCGTGGTGGGCACGATGGCGTTGAGGCTGTCGATTCCCCCGCGCAGCGACAGCACCACCACCACGTCACCGTCGTAGGCACCTTCAGCAAAGGCCAGCCGCGTCGCGAGGCCCTCGGACGCGAGCCCGAGGCCCGCTGCTAGGGCACCGCCGCGCTTGAGCAGTGAGCGCCTCGAGATGCCTGGTTCGTGCGAGCCGCAACCGCACGTCTCATCAACGGATGTCATCTACCTCACCTCGTGATATGGGGAGTCGAGAATGAGGGCGACCGCTGGTGCCATCTTGTGACGAGCATCAGCGTCGCGACGGTCGAATGCGTCGCTCGCTGTGACGTCCAGGAAGTGGAGGATGACTCTCTTGTGTCGGTCTTCCAGTGTGCGGAAGACCAGTTGGCGGCTAAGCGCGTCCAGCATTGCCCCCCAGGTCTTGGGCAGGTGGTCGGGCAGGAGCGAACGCAGAGGCGGTTGCGGCAAGTCGTCCGCGGCCCAGTGGGCAGCCAGTGAGTAGTGCCGATTCCAGCGGTTGAGGGTTGAGCCAGCCGACAGCCAGGAGATCGCGTCGTCGGGGTATCCATCGACGAGTGGCCATGCGAACGGTGCGTGACCGATCTCGCTCATCATCCAGTGCAACGACCTCAAGCCGTCGGTGCCACTGCCCGCCTCGGGCCGGTAGCGGAGAAGTCGCAGCGTTGCGATGACGTCTTCGAAGGGCCGTCGCAACTTCTGTCCGACCGAATCGTGGAAGGCCGCACTCGCGAATAGATGTCGCAATACGGGTTCGATAGCGGTGTCGTTGCTCAGATAGACCGCTGCAAGTTCGTCAACGAAGTTCTCGTCCGGCTCGTCGGAGATGAATCGGAACCAGAGCTTGCGGCAGATGTGTCGCGCCGTGGACGGGTGACTGGCCAGATGTTTGAGGTACCGAATGGCAAGGTCTTCTCCGCCGGCCCGAGTGGGGTTGTCGTCCTGGAAGTCGAGGACCTTCACCGGGCCGGTGAAATGTCGGTACGAGTCGTATATGTACAACATGGTGTCGGGGTCCAGAGTGAACCCAGTCATGATCAGTGCCGAGTCGTACATCTCCTGCTCGGAGTAGTCGGCGTCGAGCCCGACCGAATGTAGCTCCAGTAGCTCACGGCCGTAGTTCTCGTTCGGGTTGTCGCCGGTTGACTCGGCGTCGTTGAGGTAACCGAGCATCGCAGGGTGCTGTGCACTGGCGATGAGCATGTCCTCGAACCGCCCGAGGGCGTGAGCTCTGATGACTGCACTGTCGTAGTGATGGCGAGCGAACCACACGTTGTTCGTTGGCGACTGGATGTACAGGTGGTTGTTCCAGAACTCCACCATGACCTCGAAGAGCTGTCGTTTGCTCCAGGTCGCGCGGGCGATGGTGGACATTGAGAGTTCGGTCATGAAGGGCCAGCGGGCCCCTGGCGAGATCTGTCGCATCACTTCTGCGATCGACCAAGACATCCACTCGAACTTGCGGCGGACCATCTGCTGGCAGTCTGAGTCGTCGATCGACGCGGGGTTCAGCTGCTCGTCGAGCCAGGCGTCCGAGCCGATGCTCTTGATGTGGTCGTACGTGGCTGTCGTGGGCCCGAAGGTGGCGCGGCGTAGCAGATGCAGGTGTTGGTCTGCAGGTACGAAGTAGGACCCAGGTCGAGGCGCTGTGGCTGCTGCGGCGGTCCCACCGGGCAGCGCCGCGCCGACCCCGCTTGCCAATCCCAACGTGCCAGCGGCTTGCAGCAGCTGGCGCCTGGTTGGAGGGGTCATGTCCCCCCATCGGCGGCGGCCGCTGATGGCATGAGACGGCCGGGGACAATCACCCGATTGGCCCAGGACAATTGCGGACAGAGCGCAGCATGGCACCGTTGGGGGGTGAGCCCTTCTGATGTCGACCCCGCCGCGGGACTCGCTGGGCTGCGTCGCGTGGCTTTCTTGCTGGAGCGCCAGCTGGCACCGACCTACCGGGTGAAGGCGTTTCGAGCCGCCGCCGCAACGCTGTCTGTGCTTCCCGCCACGGAGTTGAGTGATCGCACACGTGACGGCCGACTCACTGAACTTGATGGAGTTGGGCCGAAGACCTCCGCAGTCTTCACTGCCTGTGCCCGCGGCGAGGTACCGACGTACCTGGCCGAGCTCGAGGCTGCACCGGGTCCGGACCCCGGCGCAGGGGCTGCGTTGCTCGGACAGCTGCGCGGCGACTTGCACATGCACTCAGACTGGAGTGACGGCGGTAGCCCGATCCGCGAGATGGCAGAGACTGCGCTGGAGATCGGACACGAATATGCGGTCCTCACTGACCACTCGCCGACCTTGCGAGTGGCGAATGGACTCACGGCAGACCGACTACGGGACGAGCTGGCGGTCGTGGCTGAGCTCAACGCCGAGCTCACGCCGTTCCGTCTGTTGACAGGCATCGAAGTGGACATCCTTGAAGACGGATCGCTCGACCAGGATCCCGAGCTGCTCGCCCAGCTCGATATCGTGGTCGGCTCCGTGCACAGCAAGCTGCGGTCACCTCGCGAGCTGATGACCCAGCGGATGGTGGTGGCAATCGCGAACCCGCACATGGATGTGCTGGGTCACTGCACCGGGCGAATGGTCATGGGCGAGCGGAAACGTCCGGAGTCAGACTTCGATGCCGGGCTCGTCTTCGAAGCCTGCCGGAAGTTCAACGTTGCGGTCGAGATCAACTGTCGTCCCGAACGCCTAGACCCACCCCGCCGACTCCTT
>JBJMHG010000131.1:0-4517 GCA_045807485.1 Actinomycetes bacterium | reverse complement strand
GGAGCGGGCTGGCAGCGGCCGTCGGCCGTGGGCTCAGCGCACTGCTGAACCGTCCGTAGACCGTTAAGCGTCGTCGTAGTCAAGCGTTGTTTCACCGCTGGCCTAGTCGCCGCCGCAGTTCCAATGGATGCGGACCATGGGGTCTTCGTCATTGGCAGCGATCAGAGTCTCAGGCGCAACAGAGCTGAGCCAGTCGGTGCGGCTGAGGTCTGGTGACTCAAGAACTCGCTGCAACATGGCAGCCTCGAGCAGACGACCTGGCGCGTAGCGTGCCCAGTTGGTGACGAACCGCCCTTCGACCACCCGGTACACATCGCCATCGAGGATGCCGAGAGCGTAGGCGGCGAACTGGTCGTCGATGTGCAGGGTGGAAAGTTCCAGATGGCCAAGGCCTGCGAACTCACGCAGTCGCCAGCGCCAGATGCGGCGTCCGCGATCGTCGTCAAGGTCACTCGATCGGCCATGAATGTGGTCGCGCTCGCGGTGACACTGCTCCATGTCTGGTGTCATTGCGAGGATTTCATGTGAATCGCGGGTGAAGTGGAAGGCGAGACGTCGCTCGTCGCGCACCAGCCTGTTCTGCGCCTTCCGAATCGTCCGGCGCATGCCATGCGAAAGGTGCTCCTCGAGGTCGTTGCCCGAGTACTCGAGTGCGGGTACCGGCTCGTCCGGCACCAGTCGACCCCCTGGCAAGGCATTCGCAAAAGCGTGCACGCTCGGGTCGTTGGCGTCGAGTGGGCCTAGGAGCAGCTCGGTAGCGACGCCCTGCGACCGAAGATAGGCGGCGAGCTCCTGAGCCATGACCTCTGCGGTCTCGGGGGAGTCGACGGCTAGGACGCCCCGAGTGTCCTGCTCGCTGCCCGAGAGGGTGATGGACATCTGCTTCCGGGTCGCTTCGACGCTCAGCAGCAGAAGCCCTGCGAGCTCACCGTCGGGATAGCGCGCGATCGCCGCCCACGTCGGTACGCCACCACCGACACCACAGCTGGCGAAAGACCAGGCACTCCACCCGGTCGCCGGAAAGGTCATGCGGCGCGCGAGTGCGTCAAGTGGCACCCGAAGCCGCAGCAGGTCTTCAGCCCGACGTTCGAACTCGACTGTAGGCGCAGCGGTTGTGGCGAGTGTGCGCGCATTCAGGCTCACCCACGGGCTAGACGTCACAGGTCACCGTGCCGGCACGTCGGCCGGCATGTTGCTCGCCGGCGCCTCTTCTCCGTCTCGCTGGCTCAACCACACATCCAGCTGTGAGGGCGGGAGTGCCTTTGAGAAGAACCAACCCTGGGCCTGGTCACAACCGGAGCTGGCCAGCCGTTGAGCCGTGATCTCGTCTTCGACACCTTCGGCTACCAGGATCAGGCCCAGGCTGTGGGCCAGTCCGATCGTCGACTCCACGATGGCGGCCGCACGCGCATCTGCTGACATGGGTGTGACGAACGAGCGGTCGAGCTTGAGCTCGTCGATCGGCAGCTCTCTGAGGTACGCCAGCGAGGAGTAGCCGGTACCGAAGTCGTCAACGGCAACCCGAACACCAAGGCGTCGCAGCTGGCTCAGGATGTCTCGTGCGCGCTCGCGGTCTCCCATCAGGAAGTCCTCAGTGATCTCGAGTTCCAGCACTTCAGCCGGCAGCTTTCGGTCGAAGAGTGACTTCCACACCATCTCCGGCAGCTCGAGGTCTACCAGCGACGATGCGGAGAGGTTGACGGCGACTGAAAGCTTGCGACCGTTTGCCCGCCACTCCAACACCTGGTCGAGTGACTGCTCCAGAACGGCGACAGTGAGGTCGCGCATCAGCCCGCTGTCTTCGGCGAGTTGCAGGAAGGCGTCGGGGAAGAGCAATCCGTGCCGCGGGTGGTTCCAGCGGACGAGCGCCTCCACGCCGTTCACAGCGTTGGTCTGCGTGTCGATCTTGGGTTGGTAGTGCACTTCAAGTGTCCGGGTGCGAATCGCGTCGCGCAGCTCCTCGAGCATGCGCAACCTCTCCTGGCCGTGCTCCCCATCGAACTCGATCTCGAAGACGTGGACGCCGGACCGGGTCGACTTGGCTTTGTACATCGCGATGTCTGAGTGACGCAGCAGAGTGGCGACCTCGTTGCCGTGCCTGGGGAACAGCGAGATGCCGACGCTCGCGTCCACTTTCACCATCACCCCGTCCACCCCGAACGGCTCGTCGAGCGATGACCGCACGCGCTCGGCAAGGATCGAGGCAGACTCGGGGGTTGACTCCTCGAGCAAGATGGCGAACTCGTCACCGCCGAGTCTGGCGATGTAGTCATCGCTGTGCAGGCATTCACGAATGCGGCGGGCAACTTCACGCAGCAGGTCGTCACCTGCGTGGTGCCCAAGGCTGTCGTTGACCTCTTTGAACCGGTCCAGGTCGAGCAGCAGAAGTGCGCCCTCGTGTTCCTTCGATCCATGGGCGTGCAACATCTGCTGACAGGTCTCGTAGAAGGCGCGACGGTTTGCGAGACCGGTGAGCTCGTCCGTGAGGGCGAGCTCACGGCTGTGTGCAAGCGCATTGGCCTCGTTGTACGTGACGATCAGGCGTCCAAGTGCGACCACCACAGTCCCGGCCGCCAGAACCACCGCGAGCGGGTGCAACGTGCGTTCGTGGTCGTAGACCAGCAAGCTCAAGGCCGCGAGGGTGGCGATCACAGGGATACCGAGCAGAGCCCAGGCAGGCAGCGCGATACCAACCGGACGCTTGGGCCAACCGGGGGCAAAACCGATCGCGAGCGTTGCGAGCACCCACACTCCGTCGTTGATCCCCCCGGACTCGTACCAGCCGTTGGTCGCGGCAAAGAGGTAGATCGCGTCGGCGATGGAGAACAGGATCAACCCGGCGGCCATGCACCACAATCCGAATGGCGGACGCCAATGGAACAGCGCAAGGACCGCGGTGGTGACAAGCAGTAGCAGCACGTCGAGCAGCGGGTAGGCCAGGGTAGTGACGATCGTGGCTGCGTTTTCTTGGCCGGTGATGTCGAGCATCGGACCGAGCATTGCCGCCGCGATGGCGCCGACCGCGAGTCCACCGACCACACCATCAAGCCAGAGGCTGAGTGGCAGACGGTCAGCCATGTCGCGAATGACCAAGAGCAGGGCGATGAAGGCGAAGGGGTAGAACGAGAGCCAGAGCGCGTCTGCCGGTGACGGCCATGGCTCGGGATCCAGGCCCCTGACGAACAGGGTCCAGTAGATGTTGCCCAGACCGTAGAGCGCTAAGCCGACCCCTAGCAGGCGCCAGGACGCGTTGAACGTCGTGTCCTTACGGGCGCGGACGAAGCACAGCACTGCGCACAGCTCGTACGCGATGTTGTTCAGGAACCCGTCCAGCATCAGGTTGTACCCCGGCGTTGGACGCACACCTGGGATGGTCGACGCGACGAACAGTGTGAAGACGATGGCGACAGCGGCGTACACGGCGAAATCGAGGGTCTTCCATCCTCGACTCGTCTCAGCTGCCGTCGTAGCGGGTGCAGGCACGGTCCACCCCCCTTCCCATCCAGGGTTGCCTGAACGGACAATCGGGTGGAGAGCGCGAGGGCTTGAGCCTTAGACGCGCGCGGGAATTCTTCGGTATCCGGTCGCCGCGAGTACCGGCTGCGCGTTACTGCGCCATTCGGGTGAAGGTGTCAACTACCGCGGCTGGCTCAACCGGCCTTGACCTTCTTGGTCTCCTCGATGATGGCCGGAAGGATCTTGCTCAAATCGCCAATGACTGCGTAGTCGGCGTAGCCCATGATCGGCGCGTCCCGGTCAGTGTTGATGACAATCATCGTCTTGGCATTGCGGCAGCCTGCAATGTGCTGCGTGGCGCCGCTGATCCCACACGCGATGTAGAGGTCGGGAGCCACTTTGGTGCCGGTCTGACCTACTTGCTCGGTGTGCGGGCGCCAACCGTTTCCGGTGACCACGCGGGAGCAGCCAATGGTGCCGCCGAGCAGGTCGGCGAGCTGCTCAAGCGGCTCGAATCCTTCTGCGCTGCCCACACCGCGGCCACCAGAGACGATGACCTTGGCGTCCGCGAGCGAGACACCGGAGGCTTCTTCTGCAGGCGCCGCAGGTCTGGCCATCACCAGCAGATCGGCCTCTGATAGTTCCGGCGTGAACTCTGAGACCTCGCCCTTTCCGTCGCCGCCCGGCTCGGCAGCGAAGGTATGGGGCACGAGAGTCACCAGGGCAGGCGAGCCGTGCACGTTCGCTTCTTCGATGAGGCTTCCGCCCCAACGCGCGCGGACCACCTGCGTCGGAGAACCCGGAGTGACCTTGATGCAGTCGGCCGCAACAGGCAGGTCGGTGATGGCGCCCAGATGAGCCATCACCTCGTTGCCGCGGGGAGTTGCAGTGGCGATCACGAGCGACGTGTCAAGACGGCTGGCGATCTCAGACGTTGCGCGCGCAGCCGCGACCGGCGCGTACTCGGTCAAGCCGGAGTGAGCGGCGACAAAGTCGGTTGCCACCCCGTACTCACGCAGGGCGTCCGCGACACCACTGCCATCGGCTCCGATGACGAGAGC
>JBJMHG010000130.1:0-6346 GCA_045807485.1 Actinomycetes bacterium | reverse complement strand
GACCGGCTCGGGGCGACGGCAGCGTCCCGCATCGCCCAAACCGAGCTACGGCGCCTGGGCGTCAAAGCGGTACCACGCGGACGCCGCGCCGCGACCCGTGACGACGCCTTTGGCCTCACTCCGCGCGAACGTCAGGTGCTTGAGCTGATCGGTGCGGGCGCCACCAACGGCGACATCGCCGAGAAGCTGGTCATCTCGCCCAAGACGGTCGACAACCATGTGTCATCGGTACTGGCCAAGCTGGGCGTCGATAACCGCCGAGAGGCTGCCCAGATGCTGGCCTCGGCAAGCGCCTGACCCACACGTAGGTACCCCTGCTTCCCCGACATAGGGGGAGGCGCGCGCCAATCTGGGGTGGCCTTCCCCTGCTGCGCGGTACCGCTTCCTTTCTAACGTTCACACATCGTTCGAGAGGAGAAACAAATGTCGCTCTACATGGATGTTCACCACATCGACGGTGGTGTCGGAATAGGCGATGTCGCCAAGGCGCACATGGCCGACTTGCACGAGCAGAGCAAGCACGGCGTCCAGTACCTGCGGTACTGGGTGTCTGAAGACCTCGGCAAGGTCTTCTGCCTCGTCGACGCGCCATCGGCGGACGCCGCAGCCACCGTGCACCGTGAAGCACACGGTCTGGTCGCCCAAGAGATCTTCCCAGTTCAGGAAGGAACGTGAGTGTCATGCGTCAACCACGAGTATTCGTTGCACTTGCCGCCGCAGCTTTCGCGTTTGCCTGGCTGTCGGCAGCGCCGGTCTCGTCAGCGTCCACCAGTTCTGCACCCAGCACATCGCAGGGCGCCCAGCAGGTGGCCGGATGTTCAGCTTCGGTGTCTGCTTCTGGCAACGCCGCGCCAGGCAGCGCGCTCGGAGACGGAAATCTGAACACCGACTCTCCTGTGTGAGGCGGCTGAGGCGGGGCTGAGGGCTTGACGGAGAGCCCCTGGCCCCGCCTTAGTGCGTCAAACCCAGAGACTGCACCACCCAAGTGGGTCTAGGGTCCAGCAGATGAACCGGTCGACCGGAACTCTTGCAGTGGCGCTCATTGGAGTGCTGACTACCAGCCTCGCAGCCTGCACGGACGCGCCCGCGTCACAGAACACACCCACCGATGTGATGACGGTTCGCGTCATGCAGTTCAACATCGAGTACGGCGGCACGGTCGTCGACTTCGACAGCGTCCCGAAGGCGATCGAGGCAGCGGACGCCGACGTCGTCGCGTTGCAAGAGGCCTACGGCAACACCTGCAAGGTGGCGGATGCACTGCAGTGGTCGTACTGCGACCCACGCACCCAAGTGGTCTCAAGGTTTCCGCTGATCACTCCCTCCGACCCATCGGGCGATGAGGTGCTGGTAGCTCCCGCGCAGGGCCATGCCTTCGGAGTCGTGAACCTGCATCTGCCGTCGGCCCCCTATGGACCGAACCTGGCCGCGAAGGGTGCCACAGCCGATGACCTGATCGCCAAGGAGCAGGGTCGGCTCAAGGCCCTCGAGCCGGTGCTCGACTCAGCTGACCGACTGCAGAGCGACGGAGTGCCAGTCGTGATCCTCGGTGACTTCAACTCACCGTCGCACCGCGACTGGACGTCTGAGACGGCCGGTCTGCGTGACCAGGTGATTCCGGTGAAGTGGCCGGTCACGCAAAAGGTCGAGGACGCCGGATACGTCGACTCGTACCGCTCCATCTACCCCGACCCGGTGGCCGACCCCGGGCTCACCTGGCCGGCGGCGCGTCCGAAGTCTGGGTCGTACAACCCCGGGCTGACCGGACGCCCCGCTGACCGGATCGACATGACGTTTGTCTCGAGCGACGTCAGCGTCGAGACGGCCGACATCGTGGGCGAGTCTTCGTCCGATTACACAGACATCGCCGTCGATCCCTGGCCAGCGGACCACCGCGCGGTAGTCACCGAGATGAAGATCCCGCTCGCCGACCCCGGGCCGTACGTCTCCGCGTCCAGTCGGCTGGTCGACCAGGGGACCAATGTCGAGGTCTTCGGCGCAGGCGACGACGCAACGCAGGTCGAGGTGAGCGCTGCTCAGGGCGGTGGCGGCCCGGTGACCGTCGCCCTCGAGCACGGCGTCGCGGTGCTAGACACCGCTGACCTCGCACTGGGTGAGAACTCTCTGAACCTGGTCGCTGAGGGAGGCGACACCGTTGCGTCCGGCTCGCTTTGGGTGCGAGAACCCGGCGCTGATCCCACCGTGAGGACGTCGAAGCGCGTCTACCCGGTCGGCGCGCCGATTCAGGTGTCGTGGTCGGACGCCCCTGGCGGCAAGTGGGACTGGATCGGTGTCTACAAGCGCGGCGCCGACCCGAACGTGGCCTACTACAAGGACTGGGCTTACACCGGGGCGACGATCGCGGGCTCGGCAAAGATCGACAGCAAAGCCAGCGGAGGCCCGTGGCCACTACCGCCGGGCAAGTACGACATCGTGCTGCTCGCCGACGACAGCTACGCCGAGCTGGCCCGGGCACCCTTCACCGTCTCCGACAACGAGTGAGTTCTGGAGGCCCATGCCACGCCAGGACTCACACGCTGTGGTGGGTGGGGCGGCTGGTGGGTGCGGCGGCTAGCTGAAGGCGAAGAAGCCGCGGCTGGTCCAGTCGACACCGTCGACCAGGGGGCCGCCGATCGTCTCTGGGACGCCGACCGGCTTGCCGTCGAACGTCACACGGTTGAGAGTGCCGTCTGCCGATGCGTAGACCAGCTGGCCGGACGCCATGGTCATGCCGCGTACGGTCCTCCAGTTCACGCCGTCAGCGTTGGTGCTCGCGACGTAGAGGTTCGCGCCGACGGTCTGACTCTCGGCGGTGAAGAACCGGTAGTAGAGCCGCGGGTCTTTCTTGACGGTGTAGTACATCCGGCCGTCGGCGAAGAAGGCCCCGGTCATGTTGGCGAAGTGGTCGCTGATACTCGGGATTGGTGTCGTGGTTCCGGGGATGAAGAAGGTGTGCGGCTCTGGCGCAGCCTCGAGCCCGTGCAGGTTGACCTTCGTCATCGCTCCCACGGCGTTGCCGTCGAACGAACGGGTGCGCAACGTGCCGTCCGCCCAGCCGAAGTAGAGGCGTCCGTCGAGGGCAAACACTCCTCGAGCCTTCTTCCAGCTCACGTTTGGCACCGATTCAGTGGTGCCCAACGTCGTCAGGTCGTACGAGCGCCGACGCATCTGGCCCGTTGCGGCGTCCAGGTTGTAGAGGTCGCCAGGAAGCGCGTAGGGAACGCTCGGTGGCACAGCCACTCCACCGTCCACCGGGAAGAACCCGATCCGCGGGCGGATCTCACCGCCGAGGCGATCGGTGTCGCTGCCCAGCCACAGCCCCTCGGCCGTCGTGAGGAACTGCATGACCCCGTAGCCGCGGGAGCGTCCGGGGTTCCACGTGTACGGCAGGCCGGTGAGCGGGTCTAGCGCTGCCAGGCCCTCGCGCGCGATGGCGCCACCAGCGGGGTTGCAGACGCCGCAGTCTTGGTCGACGTACGGGTTGTTCATGTACTGGTTGTGGCCGCCCACGTAGACCGCAGAACCGGTGTTGGCCAGCGAGATGAATGAGTCACCACCCGACCACGCCACCCAGGACGGCTTCTGGCCCGAGCCGGACGCGCCGGACTCCCAGCGCGAGACCGTGTCGCAGAGTCGGTTGGGACGGTTCGCGCCGGTCGACGCGATGGTGAAGTAGCTACCGTCCGGCGAGAAGTCGACGTCGCGCACCCAGAACAGGAAGTTGCTCTGACACCAGGTGAGCGAGCTGCCGGGAACGAAGATGCGGAACTCGTCGGTCTGCCAATCGGCGACGCTGACTGGATTGGTCGTGAGGTCGAGCATGGCGACCTGGACGCGGGGCTGGCCACCGACCTTGCCGAAGTTGCCAATGGCCACGAGCTTGGTCCCGGTGGGGTCAACGACGAACTCGGCCACACTCAGGATCCACTGCGGCGGATCGGTGAACGCGACGTCGAACGTCGGATCGACCGCACCGGTGTTGGCGTCCAACCGCGCCATGCCGGAGCGGTCGGCGCCAGCCACCTGGGTGAACCGCCCCGACACGTAAAGGTCGTTGCCGACCACCTGGATCTCTTCGACCAGGTCGTTGGCACTGCCCTTGAACGAGTTGTCGACGCGAACCTGCTGCAGGTCGATCTTGACCAGGTGGTCTTGCTTGGAGTTGTCCACGGAAGTGAACGCACCACCGACGATCACCGACTTGCCGTCGGGGGACGCCGCGAGCGCCTCTACGTCACCGTCCAGCCGGGGGTCAAACCGAGAATCGATCGCGCCGGACGTCGCATCGAACGCGAACAGGTACGACTGGTTGATCGTGCGGTTCGATCCGGCGTCCGCAATCTTTGTGAACGTTCCACCGGCGATGACCGTGTCACCGATCTGCACCATGGCGTTGACCCGGCCGTCCAGCACCTGCGGCGTCCAGTCAGCCGGGTTGGCGCTGACCACGACGTCTTGCGCTGGCTGCTGACCGGACGCGGTGGTCGGCACCAGGCCAAGGGCTAGCGCGGACGCCGCAACGGCTGCAGCACCGACGAAGAGCCGGTGACTGATCAGCTGAGAGGGGCGAGTCGATCGAAGGTTCACTCTGAGGCTCACTGCGCGTCCCTTGCAGTGTTACGCCCGCGGTGCGGGCTGAGCTGATGATGGCCGACGGCCCCATGAGTGGTTCCGGAGAACACACTCATGGGGCCAACAGCCTGACAGGTCTTGACTAGATCAGGACCCGTATGCGCACTCGGCGACCCAGAAGGTCTTGTGCTTCTTGTCGGCACCGATCGAACCGGGCGCGTTCACGACCAGTTTGATGTGGTAACCCTGCTGCGGATGTGCCATGTACGACTTCAAGTATGGCGAGAGGTTGTAGGTGCGCTCGGCGTCCAAGCCGGCCACCGAACCGCCGCCATCGTTGGGGTCTTCACCGATGAAGACGCTGTCCTTGAGGATCGTCTCCATGTCACCGGTGGGGGGCCACACCTTGAAGGCCACCTTGGCGTTCAGGTCACCCTGGTCGAATCCGTAGAAGTCGACCTGGAAAACGCAGCCAACGTGGGGTTCGTTGTTTGGATAGACGTCAAAGTCGACGCCGTCGATCTTCACGGTGCCGTTGTTGCCAGGCGGATCCTCGGCAAAGCCCTGCGCGCCGGTGAAGGCGAGCGCGGCAATCGCAAGGATTCCGGCCCCGGCGACAATGCGCCCGCGCCTGAGAATCGAATTCATAAATTTGGTTCCCTCCCCGGGCGACGAGCCGTGCACGAGGCTCTGTAGCGAACGCTTCGCGAGGACGCCCGGACCCCTCGAAGACCTGTATCGATACGAAGTCACCCCGAATCGACTTCGTTGGCACCGTACAGGGTCTGACCGACGGTTCAGGGGCTTTGCGGCGAAACAGTTTGCGCGTTTTTGGCGAGCACTACCTAGCGCGACATCGGCCATGCAGACGGTAGTAATCGATGACCGAAGTGTCCGTTCTTACCGAAGTGCTGACTAATCAAGATCAGGCGTCGTCGGTTCGATACATAGGCCATGACCATGCCAGCCGGCGAGGAATTCGACTTCTTCGGGAACAATCGCGCAGCGTCAGCCGACGCTGCGGCACCTGCAGCGCCGGCCAAGCCAGGACGGGCCGCCTTCACGCCTCCGGCTCACACATCCCAGCAGCCGACGGGCCGGGCTTCCCGGTGGGCCAAGAGTGACACCACGTTCGGTCCGATTGGACGTCTGATCGCGACGATCGCATTGATCGTTCCGTTCACGTTCCTGGTCGCAGCAGGACTGCTCACCTTCGACCCGTTCGTCCTCGGCGGCGCAGGTATCTGGGCGTTGCTGATGGCGATGGGACTACGTCAGACCTGGGCGGCTGTGCAGCACCACCACCGACGCTGACGCCATCTAGATGTGACCGGAACTGTCGCTCCAGCAACAGTTCCGGTGACACTTCAAGTAGTACGCAGTGGGCGTTACTTGTCCTGGCTTGCTGTCGTGCAAGGGCAGCCGCTGTGGCGGCCGCCGAGCTGGTCGTGACGGATGCGACCGGTGATCGCCTTCGCGGACGCCGCCGACTCAAGGGCGCGGCGTGCGGCCTTTCCGGCAGACGTCGTGATGTCGAACGTGACGTCGCCGCCGACCATCGTCAGCTGGGGCACCGCGTCCTTGATCTCTGACACGGGACAGCTGGCCACGTCTCGGTCGAGCATGACCAAGTCAGCCAGCTTGCCCACCTCGACGGTGCCGGTGTTCTTCTCCTGGTGCAGCTGGTACGCCGTGCCACGTGTGTGCATGCGCAGCGACTGACGACGTGTAATCGCCTCGTGAATGCCGAGCGGTTTCACCTCGCCGTACAGTC
>JBJMHG010000129.1:0-3505 GCA_045807485.1 Actinomycetes bacterium | reverse complement strand
CGATCCGGCCGGTGACCTCAGCCATCGTGCTGGCACCGGCAAGCTGAACCGCATCGGTTCCGGTGCCGAGCCTGACGTGGTTGTGCGCGTCGACGATGCCCGGAGTCACCAGACGTCCGCCGAGCTCGAACACCTTGTTAGCGTCAGCCGCGAAGCTCTCAGCGTCGGCGTCAGAACCGACCCAGCCAACCGCCCCGTCCCGGACGAGCAGCGCCTCGCCGAAGGGCAAGCCGCGTCCTCGCCAGATGCGTCCACCCCGAAACAGCTGCCTCATGGCTGCGATTGAATCATCTTCTTGAACGAGATTCTAGTATCTGGTTCAATACTCGAACTCGAGCGGTGAACGGAAGGGAACTCCATGTCTTCGTCGAACCTCCGATTCGGTCTCTCGCGCCGGCGCTTCCTCGGCAGCGCAGCCACAGTAGGGGCCGGCGTCGGTGCGGCGTCCGTGCTGTCAGCCTGCGGTGGCTCGACCGGTGGGTCGGCCCCGAGTGACCAGTCCGAGACCGACAAGTCGCTCGTGGTCTCGAACTGGGCGCTGTACATCGACACCGACCGCAAAGGCCCGGAGACATTCCCGACCATCGCCGAGTTCGAGGACGAGACCGGGATCGATGTCACTTACAACGAAGACATCACCGCGAACACTGACTTCTTCGCCAAGATCCGGCCGCAGCTGGTGAAGGGCTCCGGCGTCGGACGCGACCTGATGGTGCTCACCGACTGGATGGCGGCACGGCTGATTCGGCTTGGCTACGTCAACGAGCTCGAAAAGAGCGCACTGACCAACGCCGACAACTTGATACCGCCGTTGCGCTCCCCTTCGTTCGACCCGGATCGTAAGTACTCAATGCCTTGGCAGTCCGGCTTCACGTCGATTGCCTACAACTCGGACGTGGTGGACCAGCCGATCAGCTCGATCACCGAGATGCTCACGCGGCCTGATCTGGCTGGCCGCGTCGCCGTGTTCACCGAGATGCGTGACACCGTTGGGCTGATCATGCTCGACCAGGGCGCTGACCCTTCCGACTTCACCGACGACGAGTTCGACGCAGCGATCGCCATGCTCCAAGAGGCCACCGACTCCGGGCAGATCCGAACCTTCGCTGACGCCAACTACGGGCAGAACCTGTCGAAGGGCAACTTTGCGGCGTCCATGACGTACTCGGGCGACATCAACCAGCTGCGTACTGACAACCCCAGCCTCGAGCTGGTGATCCCCGACTCGGGATTCTTGCTGTGGTCAGACAACATGCTCATCCCGGTGGGCGCACTGCACCAGGGCAACGCCGAGGAGTGGATGAACTTCTACTACCGGCCCGACATCGCCGCAAAGGTCGCGGCGTGGGTCAATTTCATTACGCCGGTCAAGGGTGCGAAAGAAGAGCTGGCGAAGGTCGACCCTGACCTCGCCGCAAACGAGCTGATCTTTCCGAGCGACGAGTTCTTGTCGCAGGGCAGCATCTTCATGGCGCTGGACGAAGAGCAGGAAGCTCGGTACCAGGCCGCTTTCGACGACGTGCGGGGTCTCTGACGGCGACCTGATGACCCACTAGGGGTTCTGCTGCGGGTCGTTCGGTTGCTCCTGCTCGGCGAGCTTGCGCTCGCGCTCCTCCAGGCTCGCTTGCCACCGAAGCAAGGCCTCTTCGTGCCGTCGGTCGGCCTCCGCGAGCTCGGCCTGCAGCCGGGCATCGATGTCGTCGGTCTTCGGCTGCGGCCGTTGCTGCTCGGGAAAGCCGGCGCCCGGAGCCCACGTGGTCTGTGCCGATCGGGCCCGAACCGGTCGCCCCGCGACCAGCCAGGCGATGCATCCGACCAGCGGCAAGATGATGATCAGGATCAGCCATGCCCACTTGGGGAGATTGCGAATCTCGCCCTCAGGGCTCTGGATCAGGTCGATCACGCAGAAGACCAGTAGGGCCAACTCGACGAAGTAGGGCAGGAACCGGATCATCGCTCCCCCTCATCGTGTGATCAGTGGCTGCCAGTCACCATCGGCTGAAGGGCCGCGGCCAGACCATGATGGACTCGCGCGGCCACAAATGTGCCATCTTCGCGGTGTTCCTCGGCCAGCACTTCACCTTCGGCGTGCATGCGCGAGACGAGATCGCCCCGGTCGTAGGGGATCACGACCTCTACCTCGACCGGGGGACGCGGCAGCGCGCCATCGATACGGTCACGCAGCAGGTCTATCCCAAGCCCGGTTCTCGCTGAGACCACCACGGCGTCCGGCTCGAGTCGGCGCAGGCGCGCCACCGTCAAGGCATCCGCGAGGTCAGCCTTGTTGATGACGACGATCTCGGGGAGGTTGGCTGCACCGATCTCGGCCAGCACCTCGCGTACCGAGAGCAGCTGACGTTCTGGGTCGGCATCAGACCCATCGACGACGTGCAGGACGACATCGGCGTCGGTGACCTCTTCGAGAGTGGAGCGGAATGCCTCGACCAGCTGGTGCGGCAGGTGACGCACGAATCCGACGGTGTCGGCGAGCGTGTAGACCCGACCATCGCCGGTGGACGCCTGGCGCACCGTGGGATCGAGCGTGGCGAACAACGAGTTGTCGACCAGGACGCCGGCGCCAGTCAGGCGGTTCATCAGGCTCGACTTGCCGGCGTTTGTGTAGCCAGCGATGGCCACGGCCGGCACGCGATTCTCCCGACGACGGCCACGTTTGGTCGCGCGTGAGGTTTCCATGTGACGTAGGTCGCGACGGAGCTTCGACATCTTGTCGCGGATGCGGCGTCGGTCGGTCTCGATCTTTGTCTCACCGGGGCCACGGGTGCCGACTCCACCGGTGGCGCCTCCTGCGCGACCACCAGCCTGCCGAGATAGCGATTCACCCCAACCTCGAAGACGCGGAATCAGGTACTGCATCTGAGCCAGCGATACTTGCGCCTTACCTTCGCGGCTCTTGGCGTGCTGAGCGAAGATGTCGAGGATCAACCAGGTGCGGTCGACCACCTTGACCTTGACGACGTCCTCGAGGTGGATCAGCTGGCCCGGGCTGAGCTCACCGTCGCAGATGACGGTGTCCGCGCCCGTCTCCAGGACGATGTCGCGCAGCTCCTCGGCCTTGCCGGAGCCGATGTAGGTGGCCGCGTCGGGCTTGTCGCGGCGCTGGATCACGCCGTCGAGCACCAGCGCGCCCGCGGTCTCCGCCAGGGCGGCGAGCTCGGCCAGCGAGTTCTCCGCGTCGTCGACGGTCCCCGAGGTCCAGACACCGACGAGCACGACCCGCTCCAGGCGGAGCTGGCGGTACTCGACCTCGGTGACGTCCTCGAGCTCGGTGGAGAGGCCGGCGACGCGGCGCAGGGCCGCGCGCTCGGAGCGGTCGAACTGGTCGCCGTCCCACTCTCCGTCGATCTCGGGGCTCCAGGCGACGTCCTCTTCCATCAGGGCATCGGCCCGAAGACCTTCGGTGTGGTTCTGCGCGAGGGCGCGCTGCGCGGCCTGGGAAGGGGAAGAGGAGGAGGTCATTGGATCCTTACGTCGATGGGAAACGGAT